>JAOZPU010000032.1 GCA_029932585.1 Spirochaetia bacterium
TGGAAATAGCCACAGGATCAATCCCCTGGCCTTTAAACCTTTTACCCCATACTCTGGAAAAACCAAAAATTAGCCCTATTATTTAAAGTTATAAAATATCAAGTTCTTGATATGCAATTTTTTTATAAAAACATTTACTATAGATCATACTCCTACTTGTAAAAATCAAGCTACCTGAAGTATTATCCTCATCATGTTAGATTTTAAATTTGTTAAAGAAAATAAAGATGCTGTACTGGAAAATATCCGGAACAGATATATGGATGTAGATGTTGATAATATCTTAAAACTCTACGATGAACGAAGTGAGCTTATTCAGGAAACTGAGGATCTTAGGCAGAAAAGAAATGAAAATGCCAAAAAGATGAAAGGGAAACTGGATTCAACAACAAGAACCACTCTCATAGAAGAAGGAAAGGCTTTAAAAGATAATATTTCTTCTTCCCAGGAAAAACTTGGTAGTGTAGAGAAACAACTTTTCAAAGAAGCAGGCAGAATTCCTAACATGGCTCATCCTGATGCTCCTTTAGGAAAAGAAGATAAGGACAATACTGAAATTAAACGATTTCTTTCTCCTACAAAGTTTTCTTTTAAAGCAAAAGATCATGTTGAACTTGGACAGGATCTTGATCTAATTGATTTTGATACTGCAACAAGGGTATCAGGTTCTAAGTTTTATTACTTAAAAAATGAGGCTGTTTATCTTGAACTGGCTTTAGTACGTTATGCATTGGATATAGTTAGAAAGAAAGGGTTTACACCAATAATTACTCCGGATATTGCAAGAGAAGAGGTTCTTGAGGGTATAGGTTTCAATCCACGAGGGGCGGAAAGTAATATTTATGCCCTGGAAGGAACCGGAACATGTCTTATTGGTACAGCTGAAATAACACTTGGCGGGATTCATGCAGACAGCATAATTGACCCGGAGACTCTTCCAATTAAGATGGCAGGACACTCACATTGCTTTAGAAGAGAAGCAGGTGCTGCCGGACAGTATTCAAAAGGATTGTACAGAGTTCATCAGTTTACGAAGGTAGAGATGTTTGTTTACTGCCGGCCTGAGGATTCTGAAAAATATCATCAGGAAATATTAGGTATTGAAGAAGAAATATTCCAGGGTCTTGAAATTCCATATCGTGTTGTGGACACATGTACCGGCGACCTGGGTGCCCCTGCATACAGAAAATATGACCTTGAAGCATGGATGCCGGGCAGAGGTGAAACAGGCGAATGGGGAGAAGTTACAAGTGCTTCCAACTGCACAGATTATCAGGCAAGACGTCTTGGTGTGAGATATAAGGAAGAGGGGAAAACAAAATACCTTCATATGCTTAATGGAACAGCTGTTGCAGTTTCAAGGGCAATAATTTCCATAATGGAAAATTTTCAGCAGGAAGACGGAAGTATAAAGATACCGGAAAAACTGGTTCCCTATACAGGGTTTTCTCAAATAAAAAAGGCGTAAAAAAACCGTAGAGACGCCCAAATTGGGCGTCTCTACGGCATAATAACCGTTAAATTGTAATTCAGGATAAAATGAAGGAAATTCTTAAAATAGAAAACCTTAAATACAAATACCCATCCTACCCTAACCTGGATTTTCCCCAACTGCTAAACGGAATAAATCTAACTATTAATACTGGTGACTTTATTGTTATCCTTGGCAAGCCTGAAACAGGGAAATCTACACTTTTAAAAATTATCCTTTCTCTTATTCCAAGATATACTAAGGGTATTCTTAGTGGAAAAATTGAATATAAGGGAATACCTGTTGCAAATTATAACCCTTATGATCTTATAGAAAAAATTGGAGCAGTTTTTCAGAATCCGGATGAACAAATTTTTACAACCTCCTGTGATACTGAAATAGCCTTTGCCCTTGAATCTCTGGGTCTAAATAGAGAAGAAATGATTCGAAGAGTAAACAAGTCCTTTGAAGTTCTAAAAATTGAACATCTTCGAAACAGAAACCCGGCAACACTTTCAGGTGGTGAAAAGAAAAAACTACTAATGGCATGCTTATATGCAGCAAATCCGCAAATTTGGCTTCTGGATGAAATTATTGATGAACTTGATCCTGGATCAGCATTATCCATTGTACAAAGACTTATTGCAGAAAAAAGAACAGTTATTCTTTTTTCATCTAAAATGCTGAATATTTTTAAAGATATTTCGTGTAATTTTTTTATTCTGAAAAATGGGATTTTACTTGCAGCAGATAAAATGAAAAATTCGGACTTTAATATGTTAATGGCCGACGAAGGCTTAGTTATAGACAATAAACATGAAGCTTTAACTCCTGTACAAAGATTAAACCCAGAACGTATGGTTCTAATTGAAAATCTTAAATACAAATATCCAGGCAATATTGATTTTAACCTTCATATTGATAATTTCCATATTGAAAAAGGAGAAATTGTTTCTCTGGCAGGAAAAAACGGCTCAGGTAAATCTACCCTGGGAAAACTAATTGCCGGTTTAAAAGAAAAAGAAAGCGGATTACTATCTGTAAAAGGGAAAAATAATTTATCCTGCGCATATCTTTTTCAAAATCCCGATTATCAAATTTTCCTTCCTACTGTAAAAGATGAGTTATCTTTTGGGCTTAAACTGACTGATATAGAAATTGAAGATACTATTTCAAAGTTCAAACTTCCAAACAGGGATGTACCTCCCTCTCTAATGAGTTATGGGGCAAGAAAAAGATTACAGGCAGCTGTATACTATCTAATGGATAGAGATATATATATTTTGGATGAAGCAGATGCAGGGTTATCGTTAAAAGATTTTGATATGCTTATAAATATATTATATAAAAAAGCCAAAAGTATTCTTATAATTTCTCACAATCTGGATTTATGTACTCGTTACAGTAACCGTGTTTACCTTATCGATTCGGGAAAAATTGTAAAAGAAATTGAAACAGATTTACAGAATACTCTGGATACATACTTTATGACTGAGAGTTCAAATTTATGATTACAAGTACTTTTATCCAGGGGAATTCATTTCTGCATAAAGCTGATCCCCGTTTAAAAACAAGTATTCTTTTATGCACTGTAATTTTATTTTTTTTACCGCTTTCAATAACTGCAATGTTTATATTTTTCACGGGACTTGTACTAATAAGTATATACAGTCTTGGATTTTTTAAAACTCTCCTGCCCTTTAAAATGGTACTTCCAATTATAATATTTGTTATTATACTTACTCCTCCATTTTTTAAAGATGGAGCAAGTATTTTAATAATTAAAAATATAATTATTCTTACATCTGAAGGATTGCTTCATACTATTAGACTCATTTTAAGGGTTACTGGTATAACTATATCTTTTTATATATTTTTCTCTACTACCAGTATCAATAATTTCATACTAGCTCTGGAATGGTTTAAACTACCTTATAAAGCCGCTCTTGTAATTACAATTGCTCTTAGATATATCCCTTCTATGGTTATTATTTATAACAATATTCAAGATGCACACAAGCTTAGATCCAGTAATACTCAAAAAATATATTTTTGGAAAAAAATAAACAATATGTTCCCTACCCTTGTTTCTGTTTTAATTCACTCAATAAAATCTATTCCGATTTTATCTATGGCTCTGGAACTTCGGGGAATAGGCAGTGCAACAAAAAGATCTCAATTCAATATTATTAAATCCAATAAAATGATATTGCAAATAACCATTAGTGGTGTTATCTTACTGCTGGTAATATTAGTTGCCTTACTTATTTAGAGGCTAAAACTAAGGAGTGTTTTATGTCAGACAATGAAAATAATTCATCTATTAAAAATTTTCCAGCATTTAAAATTGCATCTCTTGCTATTCTAATAGCAGTAACAACAGTTTTTACATATATTATACGTATCCCCATAGCTCCCACCAGAGGATATATAAACTTTGGTGATGTAGCCATATTTTTTACTGCAATAACTTTTGGCCCTATGACTGCATTTCTTGCAGGAGGATTGGGAACAGCTCTTGCGGATCTATTTGCAGGGTACGCCCAATGGGCCCCAATTACATTTTTTGCCCATGGTCTTCAGGGACTGCTTATAGGATTAATTCTAAGAAAAAAAATTAATATTATCGGTATAGTTTTTTCTTTCCTGGCAGCTACAGTGGTAATGGCTGGGATTTATTATATTACTGCAGGATTTATGTATGGATTTGGCCCTGCCCTGGCAGAAATACCTGGAAACATATTACAGAATGTTGCTGGTATCGCTGTAGGCTTACCTCTTGCTGCAGCAGTTAGAAAAGCTTATCCACCAATACAAAACTATAAATGGTAATAGAATAAGGGAAACGACTATATCAGTTGTCTATATAGCTGATTTTAAAAGTTCAAGAAACTTTTCAAGCCCTGAAGATGTAGATGAAAACATAATACTAATTCTTGACTCTTCAGGTGATATACCTTTTATATAGACAATCTCATCCTCTATTGAAAAACTTTCATCCATTGAATACAAAGTTATAGCGTAATTTTTTACTTTATAGATATGAATTGGTACAGAAAGGCTAATTCCCCTTTCATTTGCATCAACTGTAAAAGAAATAAGTAATTCACCAGTGCCAAGATCAACTTTAAATTTTCTAAGTAACAAAGGAAGTTCCTTTGCAGGAACCCTGGAACCCTTTCTTCGTTCAGCCATTAAATGACTTCCATTAAACTTTTTAAATAATTTATTTTTTTATGACAGGTACCTGCTAAACTACCATTCACCTTTGCTCTGCTAATTCTTGAATCAGACCACAGCCATCTAAATTTATCAAATAACTGCTTATACTCAAGGTCACTTATCCCCTGCCAAAATTCTTCTTTACCTTTTTTTAAATTATTATAATTATCCTCAACCTTCATAGTTTCTAACGGAAGATACATATCAAGAGGAAACCTGGAATTATACTCATTCCATAATGATAAATTTTGTTCTATTGCTGATCTTTCCTGTTTTTCCCAAAAATCAAGAATATCCATTATATGTTGAACAGGTTCAAAAGATTTTTTTCCTCCATCGTAAATAGAACAAGCTTCAAGAGGAATTATCATCTTTTCAAATTGTGAAAATTCATATTCAGGTGTTAAGAGTGCACCAAATTTATAATTTTTCAAAAGATCGGTGTTAGGAAGAACATTAAAAAGGGGTAATTTTTTATTACCTAATGCAAATCGTCCCTCCAGATAGATAAGAATAGTTTTTTCATATTCAGGATGGTTTTTCTTAAAGATTGCATCCCATTTCTCAAGGACATCCTCTGCCTTACTACACCCAATGGTAATAAAAACAAAATTCTTAATTTTAAGTTTTTCTGTAGTCATATAACTATCAAGAAAATGAAGACTATTATCGAGAGATGCACCTGATGCAACAATATCTGCACTGTAAACAGTAGCATTATCCGGTATTTGAAATTTTCTGTAAGAATCATCAGCTATTGCAAATTCACCATTTTCCTCATGACGTTGGCTGGAAATATAGGAACTGGAATGCCATTTATACCCAAAAGCCTTATGTAGAGCATTTCGAACTTCAAAGTTTAATCCACCTCTAAGAATATGATAAACATTGACCTGTTTAGAGCTGATACTACTAAGATGGCTAATATTATTAAGCCCCTTCAAAGTATTTGTTAATCCATTTTTCATAAGATTTGTAAAATCAGAATTTACAATTTCAGGGAAATTGAGCATATTTCTAGTATCACTGGTAGACGATACATACCTTTTCAAAGCAGAATTTTCTGTTTTATTTTCAATTGAATACAAAGAGACAGCTTCATCTTTAAACTGACGTTTTAGATAATCACCTTTCATTATAATTTCTCCCTTTTTTATGCAAAAACAGGTTGCATAAATAGATTCTGCATTATAAATAGAAAAACAAAGGATAATGCTCCGGAAACAACTGGAGTTGCAATCCATCCCATTCCAATTCTGCCTATTACTCTATAATCAACATTTTTTCCTCCGGATTTTGCAAGGCCTATACCTAAAACAGCTCCTACCACAGCCTGAGAACTTGATACAGGCACAAGGGGCCATCCTGGTAGGTTGTGACTTGTAAGCCATACCTGCAGCTCTGCTGAAGCAAACAGAAATAAAACCAGAGAACTGGCTAATACCACTATAAATGCACCAACTGGTGAAAGCTTAAATATGGAGTTTCCAACTGTCATCATTACCCTTTTTGAATAGGTAAAAATTCCAACTGCTATTGCAACTCCACCAAGAAGAAAAAGAAGCTGGACACTGGTAAGAGGGAATACACCGGCAATAGTTATGTCAGGAAAAGGTGAAACAGGAATAAAAACTCCCATAACATTTGCAATATTATTGGCACCAAGGCTGTATGCACCAAATGCACCAACAAAAAGAAGAGCCACCCGTGTATATGAATCCTGTCTGATAATACTTATCTTTGAAAACCTAAGTAAATATTTTACAAGAAAAAATAAGCTGAAAGAAAATACTGCTGCAAGAACAGGACAAACTACCCATGTTGTTACAATCTTGGTTAAAGCAGATGTATCGGTTGCTCTGCCGGCAAACATATTCCAACCAATGATGGCTCCAACAACTGCCTGGGATGTAGATACTGGAAGTTTCATTTTAGTCATCCAGAACACAGTAAATGCAGCTGCAAATGCTACTGTAAAAGAACCGGCTATTGCATCTACAGCACCAAGCTTACCAAGAGTATGGGAAGCACCTGCACCACTTATAACAGCTCCAATTATAACAAAGATTGACCCTACAATTGCTGCAGTAGTAAAACGGAGCATCTTTGTACCTACAGCAGTACCAAATATATTTGCAGCATCGTTAGCACCAAGTGACCAACCAAGGAATAATCCGCTTGAAAGAAAAATTATTATTAAAGACATTTTTTACCTCAGACTATATGCTGCGTTTAATTGTTGCTACGGATAATCGTTCACATACATCCTGACCATCATCCGATAATTTGGCTATAAGCTCTACAAACTTACTTATATGCATTTTTTCAGCCAGATCGGATACAATCTCATTTGAATCAAAAAGCTGTCTTTTAATTCTATTCTCCACCCTATCTGCCTCATGCTCATAAAAATAAGTTTTATTAATATAATCATTGATCAGTTCACTGTTTTTTATATACCCCCTGGCAGCCATAACAGTAAAATCTGCAGCTTTACATGATGTTTCAACAAGTTCCAGGATATCTTTATTAAGTTCTTTAGGTATTTTAGGTTTCTGTATATCAAACTGAACCAGTACTTCTTCTGTTGTATCTATGACATTATCTATTGTCTCAAGAAGGCTCAGCATATCACCTCTGGATTCAGGAATGAGCATTTTCGTATATAGTTTATATCTAATTTGCCTTCGAAGTTCATCTACAGAAGTTTCAAGTTCTTTTACTTCACTCATTCTTTTCAAAAAAATATCTATTTCATCATTAAGATAATTTTTAATTGCTGCTGAAAATATCATTACTGATTTAGATATATTATCCAGTAACGATTCAATATCCCCTTCAATTTGAGATGTCTGATTAAAAAGTAAACTCATTTTATAGCTCCTTAGGATGCAGAGGCATGGGGTAACAAAATTACTGCCAGCCAGCTCATCTTACCAATTTCTTTTATTCTATTAGAAAAAATTATTTTGATAAAGTATTATTTACGACTTAAAAATAAAAAGATATACTACATTAGGAGGATATATGAAATATTCAGGTCTTTTTACAGATTTATATGAACTCACTATGATGCAGGGGTATATGCTCCAGAATACTAATGAAGAAGTAGTATTTGATATGTTTTTTAGAAAGCAGCCCTTCTCCGGAGGATACTCAATCTTTACAGGACTTGAAGATCTCCTTGATAGAATAGAAAAAATGTTTTTTTCTAGTGATGATATAGAATACTTGCGAAGTATTAAAATTTTTAAAGAAGAATTTCTAATTTACCTTAAAGATTTCAAATTCTCAGGATCTATCTATGCCATGGATGAAGGATCTGTAATATTTCCAGGTGAACCGTTACTAAGAATTCACAGTACGCTGATGGAAGCTCAATTAATTGAGAGCCTTATACTGAATACTATAAATTTTCAAACCCTTATTGCAACAAAAGCAGCAAGAGTATCCTATGCTACAGGAGAAGGGACACTACTTGAATTCGGCCTAAGGAGAGCCCAGGGATTTGATGGTGCAATGTCTGCTAGTAGAGCAGCTTTTATAGGTGGTGCTGATGCAACATCAAACACCCTTGCAGGCAAAGTATATGGAATACCTGTACGAGGATCCATGGCTCATTCATGGATAATGGCTTTTGACTCGGAACTACTGGCATTTAGAAAATTTACAGAAATATATCCCGACTGTACAATCCTCCTTATTGACACCTTTGACACCCTTGGATCGGGTATAGAAAATGCTATTATCATTGGCCTGGAGCAAAAAAAGAGGGGTAAATCTATTTCAGTTAGATTAGATAGTGGAGATTTATTCTATTTAAGCAGGAAAATAAGAAAACGACTTGATGATGCAGGTCTTGAAGATGTAAAGATTGTAGTCTCAAATGATCTGAATGAAGAAATTATACATCAGTTAAATACAGATGGAGCCAAAATAGATATGTGGGGAGTTGGGACACACCTGGTTACAGGAGGGACAGAAGCTGCCTTTGGTGGTGTTTATAAACTCGCTGCAAAAGAAATTAACAACAATTTTATACCTACAATTAAAGTATCCAACAATGCAATAAAAACTACTAATCCGGGAATTAAACAAGTGTATAGATTTTATGATAAAAACGGTAAAGCTATGGCAGATCTTGTTGCTCTTGAAGAAGAAAGCAAACCAAAAGACAGACCATATACATTTTATCACCCTATGTATTTTCATGATAAATTTACACTCACAAACTATGTTTCTGTAAAACCGATGCTTTCCCTTAAAATGGAAAATGGCAAATGCCTGGATAAACCAATATCAATATTAGATCTGCAGAAAAAAGTAAAAACAAATTTGAGTGATTTAGGCATATCCTATAAAAGAATAATAAATCCACATATTTATAAAGTATCACTTTCTGAAAAGCTCAAAAGTTTGAAAGCTGAGTTGCTAGATGAATATAAATAGGACTATAAATTTTGGGAATTTCCAAATTGGCGGGGAAAATCCTGTTTTTATAATTGCAGAAATTGGAACTTCCCATGATGGAGATTTAAAAAAAGCTGAAGAATTAATTATTGCTGCTTCTGAGGCCGGAGTGGATTGTGTAAAGTTTCAATATGTTATTGCCAAGGAAATTATTCATCCAAATACAGGAAAGGTTTTACTTCCAGGTGGGGAAACCCCACTTTACGAAAATTTTCTGAAACTGGAAAGATCTATAGACTTCTACTCTGAACTTAAAAGAATAGCAGAAAAAAATAATCTGTTTTTTCTCTGCACTCCTTTTGGAATAGAGAGTGCACAAAATCTTAAAAGAATAGGAGTAGAAGGATTTAAAATAGCATCACCGGAACTTAACCATTATCCACTTTTACAGGAAGTAAGTGATTTCCCCGTAATAATTTCTACAGGTGTTTCTACCCTTGGAGATATTGAAAAAGCTATATCCCGTACATCAAAAAATACAGCACTCCTACACTGTATAACTTCATACCCGGCTCCGGAAGAGGAATATAATCTAAAAGTAATTCCCAATATGGCAAATATTTTTGGTCTACCTATAGGAGTATCTGACCATTCAAAAGATCCTGTTCTTGTGCCAGCACTTACAACTGCACTGGGAGGATCAGTAATTGAAAAACATATAACCCTGTCCCAAAAAGGTGACGGTCTGGATGATCCTATAGCAATTACAATAGATGAGTTATCGTTGATGTGTAAAAAAATACGGTTATTTGAAAATAAAGAGTATTCAGAAATTATTTTAGAACTTTCAGAAGTATATGGCAGTAATAAAATAGAAAGAACTCTTGGTACAGGTATAAAACAACTAGCACCTTCAGAAGCTGCAAATTACAAAACAACCAATAGATCGATTATGGCAATAACAGATATTAAACAAGGAGAACCTTTTACAGAAACAAATATTGCGTTATTACGAAGTGAAAAAGTTCTTACTCCTGGCCTTTCCCCTGAGTTTTTTTCTATAATTCTAAACAAAAAAGCAACCAGGAAAGTTGTAACAGGATCTGGAATACAATGGGATTGCTTCTTATCTAATTATTAGTCTATAATAAGAACTATTCTTAAATAGAGGAATTATCAATGAGGCAAGGTAAAAGTGACAAATCAGTATTAATCATTGATGATAATGAGGATGACTATAGAATAATTTCAAGATATATTTCAAATAGTTATAAAACTGAATACTGTAGTGAAAAGTCTGATTTTATAAAACATATATCAAGCTTAAATCCAGCTTGCATACTGCTTGATTACCATATGGGTATAAAAGAAGGCATAAAAGTTCTTGAAGAACTAAAATCAACAGATGGTATAAAGAGAATCCCTGTCATAATGATGACAGGAGAAGAAAATCCTGACATTATTATTGAATGCATGAAAAACAATGCAGATGATTACCTGATAAAAGGCAGATATGATAAAGAGAAAATTCTTCATGCAATAGAGCATGCTATAATTAATTCAAATCTTAAAAAGAAAATAGAGGAACAACAGACCTTAATACTTAACCTGTCAAGAACAGATGAATTAACAGGTGTTTTCAGCAGGAGATACCTTATAGAAAGAATTGAAGAGGAGATCTTAAGATCAAAAAGAAGCAAAGCTGTTTTTTCTGTCACTATGGTTGATCTTGATCATTTTAAAAATATTAATGATGTATACGGTCACCTTGCAGGAGATGCAGTTCTAAAAAAGATGACAAAAATTATCAAAACAGGAATACGTAACACTGACTATGTAGGTCGATATGGTGGAGATGAATTTGTTATAGTGCTATTGGATTTTGATAAAACAGAGAATAAGGTAATTGTCAAAAATCATGCAAATATAATTAATAATATTCGAAAAAGTATTAATAATACTGATATAATATTTCCAGATGAATTTCTTAGAGAAGCAAGTGTATTAGAAAAGAAAACAATAAATGTCTCTGGAACTTTTGGAATAGCACTTTACAATGATTCTATTTCTTCTTTTTCAGATTTACTGGCAGATGCAGATAGAGCATTATATAAAGCAAAAGAAAAAGGAAGGAACTGTGTTGCCCTTTTTGATGATAAAAATATTCAATTTTTAAATATAAATTCATAATAATTTTCTAAATATATGGAGCCATAATTATATGAAAAAAATACAAGTAAAATTACCATTATTTATTGTTATATCAGTAGTTTTTACAGTTTACCTTGTTCTTATATCCGGCCTTGTAGGATATTTGTCTTATAGCACCAGTAAAGATTCTGTTAATACAATATCTGAAGAATTTATAGATACAACAATTAAAGGTATTAAAGATAATCTTAACTCTTTTTTAGAACTTCCCCACAAAATTAATAATCTAAATTCCTCTTATGTTTTACAGAATAATTTAGAGTTAAAAGAACCTCAAATTTTGGAAAAACAATTTATTTCTCAAATTAGATCTTTTGATTCACTCTCGAGTATTTATCTTGGGAATACTGAAGGAGGCTTGGCTCTTGGTGGGAGAGAGAGCGACAAAGACCTTATTTATACTATAAGCACTGACAATTTCAAAGCAGGAGCTTTTAAAAAATATAGTTTGGATATGAATAATAAAAAAAAGGATCTCCTTTTATCTTTACCCAATTTTGATGCCAGAACAAGACCATGGTATACAATGGCAATGGAAAGTAAAAAAAAGATATGGAGTGATATATATATTCTTTTTTCAGGACAGGATATGGCCATTGCAGCAGCAGAACCTGTTTACAATAAAGAAAATTTGTTAGTTGGAGTTTTATCTATTGATCTGTTTTTATCCAATATTCATACCTTTTTAAAAGATGCGGACATAAGCAAAAATGGAGAAATCTTTATAATTGATAAATCCGGTCTTTTAGTTGCATCCTCTACAGATGAGGTTCCAATTATTATATCAGATAGTGACAACACAAAAAAAAGGCTTCCAGCAATTGAAAGTAATGAACTATACATAAAGGCAGTTACAGAAAAAATTATTTCCAGTTTTGATAGTTTTGATAATATAAATAGAAAAGAATATTTGACTTTTTCTATAGATAAAGAAAAAGTTCACACACATATCTATCCTATAAAAGATAATTATGGAATTGACTGGATAATTGCAGCAACTATTCCAGAGAAAGACTTTATGGAAGAAATCTGGAAAAATAACAGAATGTTAATAATCATACTTTTAATAGCATCTATTGTTTCTGCAGCATTTAGTTTGGTTGCAAGTGCCTGGGTTGTAAAACCTGTAAGGATGTTAAATTCATCTGCTGTAGATCTTGCAAAAGGAAAATGGAAAATAAAACAGGGGACTTATTTCATAAAAGAAATTGACAGTCTTAACTCTGCTTTTAACTCTATGGCACTACAATTAAGTAATGCTCTTAAAAAACTAAAAATTGAAGTAGGAGAACGGAAAACAGCAGAAAATGCAATGGAAGAATCTCTTAAGGATATTTTAGAAATTAACAAAAAACTTGAAACTTACTCCTATACAATAAGTCATGATCTTAAAGAACCCATCCGTTCAATTAGAACCTTTTCACAATTTATAAGTGAAGATTATACAGAAAAACTTGATAAAGAGGGTAAAGACTATTTAAACAGAATAATAAAGGCATCTACAAAAATGGCCTTGATGATAGATGACCTTCTTTTGCTTTCAAAAATTGGGAAACAGGATGTTGATTTTCAAAAAGCATCTTTTTCGGAAATAATCGAAGAGGTAACAGATACTCTTGCCCAAAGTATTAAAGAAAATAATGTTAATATTACTGCACTTAATATGCCGGAAATTTCATGTCAGCCAGTCTGGATCAAAACTGTTTTTCAAAACCTTATAAGTAACAGTATTAAATTTTCAGACAAAGAAGAAACTATTATAGATATTAGCTATAAGAAATTATCTGAATATCATGAATTTACTATAAAAGATAATGGACAGGGAATTGAAAAAGATCAGCATGAGAAAATTTTTGGACTTTTTAGAAAAGCACATCAAAATAGAAATATTGAAGGAAGTGGAGCTGGGTTGGCTATTGTCACTTCTATTGTGGAACAGCATAATGGTAGAGTATGGGTTGACTGGAGTGAAAAAGATATAGGAACTGCAATAAAATTTACACTTAAAAATAAATTGATAAAAGGATAACTTAAATGATGGAACAAATTTTAATTATTGAAGATAATGATGATGATATTTTGATGATAAAAAGAGGATTCAAAAAAGGTCGAATAGGAAATGCAGTACATTGTGTTTCGAATGGAAAAGAAGGACTTGAATATCTTTCCAATAATCCTGATAAGGGAATTCATCTAATATTGCTGGATCTTAATATGGAAGTTATGAATGGATTTGAGTTTCTTATGGAAAGACTTAAAAACGATAATCTAAAAAGTATTCCTGTTGTTGTTCTTACCTCCTCAAACCGGCATGAGGATATTGAAAAAGCCTATATTCTTGGGGCAAACAGTTATGTTGAGAAACCTTTGGATCCTGATAAATTTATTAAAGCTATTTTGAGTATTGAAGACTTCTGGATTTATTTGGCTAAAACACCTTAAATCTTAAACTTATCAACCTCAATTTTTAGAGCATCAGCAGTTTCATCTATTCTTATTGTCATATCTTTGACCTTTTCCATGGTATTAGCTATTTCAGTAGTTCCTGCTGCAATCTCACTTATAGAACCAGTTACAGTGCTGGAAACATTTGACACATTTTCCATAGCAGTTGCCATCTCCCTGGCACCAACTGTCATTTCTGAAGAGCCTTCATTAACTTCATTTGAAATATCATTTAACATCTGCATAGAACTTAGAATCTGATCTCCACCTATGGCTAATTCTTTTGTAGAAGAAAATACTTCTTCAAGAGAATTGGAAACAATTTGAATCTCTTTTGTAATCTCTTCAAATGAAGAACTGGTTTTCGTACTTGATCCGGCTGCCTCTGATATTTGTTCAATAACTGTTTTTAGGACTCTGGAAATTTCCTTCGAATTTTTACTTGAATTTTCCGCAAGCTTTCGAATCTCATCTGCAACTACGGCAAAGCCTCTTCCTGCATCACCAGCATGAGCAGCTTCTATAGCTGCATTCATTGCCAGAAGATTAGTCTGTGCAGCAATACCATTTATGACACTTACCATATCCATAATATTCCCAATATTATTATTAATTCCATTAATGGAGCCAGTTGTTACTGCCAGCTTGTCACCACCTAATTTTGCATTTACGACTAATCTGTCAGCTGCATTCTTACTTCTCTCCATAACTGTTGAAACACTGTTTAAAGAAGCTACCATTTGATCAACCGCTGAAGAGGAAGTGTCCATGGCTTCCTTCTGCTGAACTACCTGCTTATTAAGACTGTCAATATTGGCCTGAATTTGATTTATTATTGATGAAGTTTCTATAACATTTTTATCCAGATAGCCTATCTGACTCTCCATTCCATTTGTATTAGCAGAAATTTGAGTAATAAATGCCACACTTTCCTCTATCATGAGGCTAAGTTCAGATTTAATACTTACTGTCTCATCTGTAGATTTCTTTATACTGATAACAATACTTCTAAGTTTTTCCATAAAAATATTAAAAGATTCTGATAGTAACCCTATTTCATCATTAGTATATCCGGCTATTCTTTTTGTCAGATCACCTTCTCCATCTGCAATTTCCTGGACATTCTTAGTTATTGAATTTAATGGTTTAAACATTTTTTTGGTTATTAATGTAATTAGCAAACCAATTATTAAAAGAAATATTACTACTGATAAAAGAAGAGTTATACGTAGTTTTGTAATAGATGAATAAAAATCTGATTCACTTACTAATACAGCCATACCCCATCCAGATATAGGAATTGGAGCATAAAAGGCAATACTATTTACCCCTTTAGAAGTAAATCTAAAAATTCCACTTTCTCCGCCCATTATATTTTTACCTAAATCAATAAGTGATGCCTCTTCTGCCTCCAGTAAATTCAATTCCATAACAAAATTCGTATCCGGATGGGCAATTACCAGACCGGAACTATCAACTAACATACCATAACCACTTTTACCAAGACTCAAATCTCCTATAATAGTTTGGATATAATCCATTTTTATACCACGACCTATTAAACCAACATTTCCCCCTGATTCACCAGGGATTCCGGCAACAGCATATGTACTTAAAATTCCAGTAGATTTTGAAACAAGAGGATTTGTAACTATAGCTGATTCACCAGCTAATATTCTTTTAAAATAATCACGACTGGCAAGACTTCCTTCATGTATGGAATAAATACCATCATTAAACTTTATAGAGTGATAAACAGCATCTTTTCTGGCAGCATAAATTGTTGAAACCCGTTCAGGATAAACAGTAGTAAAAAATTTGTACCTTTCTGTATTTAATGCATCTATATTGTCAAAACTATTATTTATTTTTCTTGCAGCAGGAGTTTTGGCAATTGATTCTACTTCAAGCAAATTCCCTTCCAACCATGTATTGATATTTATGGCTTCAGATTCTACTGTTTTAAGAACCTGACCTCCTAATTGTGTTTTAATTAATTTATTCATGGTTACAAAAAGAATAACCCCCATTACGGCAAGCCCTATAATCATAACAGGTATTAAGGCAAAAAGAATTTTATTGCCTAAAGTAGCTTTCATTTTATTTTTCATCCATAAACTCCATTTGTAATATTGTATATAGTATAATAGAAGAACATCTGTAATGCAAATCGTATTAAAACTATTTACTTAGAACTTTTTTTACATTATAAATACTAAAGTTAATTATGAAGATTATTCAATTTTCAAATTCAATAAATTGAGGTTAGAATGGGAAAAACAATTGCACAAAAAATTTTTGATGCTCATGTAATAGATAACCCCTCAGGGGATATAAATGTTATTAAACTGGATGCTGTTTTCTGTCATGAAATAACAACTCCAATCGCAATAAATGACCTTAAAGAACGGGAAATGGATAGAGTTTTTGATCCTGCGAAAATTAAAGCTGTTATTGATCATGTAACACCTTCCAAAGATTCTAAAACAGCAGAACAGGCAAAAATAATGAGAGAATGGGCAAGAAGCCAAAACATTAAAGATTTTTTTGATGTTGGCCAAAATGGTGTCTGCCATGCACTCTTTCCGGAAAAAGGTTTTGTAAGACCAGGATATACAATAATTATGGGAGATTCCCATACTTGTACTCATGGCGCTTTTGGTGCCTTTGCAGCAGGAGTAGGTACAACAGATCTTGAAGTTGGAATACTAAAGGGTGTTTGTGCATTTCACTACCCGGAAACAATTAAAATTGAAATTACAGGAAACCTTCAAAAAAATGTTTATGCAAAAGATATAATTTTATCAATAATAGGTAAAATTGGAGTTAATGGTGCTACAAACAAGGTTATGGAGTTTACAGGCCCTGTTGTAGACAAAATGACTATGGAAGAAAGAATGACTCTGTGCAACATGGCTATTGAAGCAGGTGGAACCAGTGGTGTGTGTTATCCTGATAGTACTACTGTAGATTATTTATGGGAATTTATAAAAGATGATTACTCTTCTAAAGAAGTTGCACTTGAAGATTTCTTTAAATGGCACTCCGATCCGGATGCAAATTATTCAAGTGTTATTACTCACGATATATCCCTGCTTCAACCTATGATGACTGTTGGATATAAACCTGACGAGGTTCAGGAAGTTAATGGTAATGAAAAAATTAAGGTTGATCAAATTTATATTGGCAGCTGTACAAATGGGAGAATAGAAGATCTTAGAGAAGCAGCTTCTGTGCTGGAAGGTCATACAATTAATACAGATGTTCGGGGTATTCTTTCCCCGGCAACTCCAGACGTTTATAAACAGGCTATGAAAGAAGGTCTTATTGATATATTTATGGATGCGGGATTCTGTGTTACAAATCCAACCTGCGGGGCATGTCTTGGTATGAGCAATGGAGTTCTGGCAAGTGGTGAAGTTTGTGCCTCGACAACAAACAGGAATTTCAACGGCAGAATGGGAAAAGGTGGAATGGTTCATCTAATGAGCCCTGCAGTAGCAGCAGCCACCTCAATTGCCGGCTATATTACAACCCCGGATAAACTATAATAAGGATTATAAAAATGAAAGATTTTAACGGACAAGTTCTATTTTTAGATAGATCAGATATAAATACAGATGAAATAATTCCAGCAAAATACCTGACAGAAATAACCAAGGCTGCATTAAAACCCTATCTTTTGGAAGATCTTAAACTCAGAAATTTTTCGACAGACAATATTCCTGGTAAGTCAATTATTATAACCAGAGAAAATTTTGGCTGCGGATCTTCAAGAGAACATGCTCCCTGGGCACTGGAAGTAAATGGTATTAATCTGGTTATAGCAGAAAACTTTGCAAGAATATTTAAGCAGAATATGTTTAACTGCGGAATGATGGCAATTGAGCTGAATAAAGAACAAATTGATGAAATTTTTAAAACATTTGCCAGTAAAGAAACATCAATCGAAACAAATTTTTTAGAGGGAAGTCTAAAAATCAAATCATCTGATGCTGATATGGAAATTATTTTTAAAGTATCGGAATTTGACAAAGCCCTGGTTGAAGCCGGTGGATGGATTAACTACGCAGATAAAAACTATTAAATAAATAACCCCACAGATCTTACTATATCTATGGGGTTAAAAATTAAAAGGAGTTCAATTTTATTCCTTAACAGTAACCTGCTGTGAATCTTTTAATCTGAACAAAATTTCGTTGTAATTCAAACCTCTCTCCAATAAAATTTTAATCATCTCATTCTGAAAAGTTGCTCCAAGATCAACACCAAGACCGCGATCAGAAAAACAAAAATAGTTATAAAGCTCTTTCTTGACTCCAAAGTCCCAGGCCTTTTCCATAAGAGGCATGGATGGAGAATCAAGATTTGGGGTCAAACTATCCGCCCATTCAATATTAGAAAGAGCTTTTTTTGACTGATCTATAGATTCAAACTTAATAGTTTCAAAATTTTCTTTTAACTCAAGAGCTCCGGTTATTTCTTCAACCATTTCTATTACCATATCTGCAATTGCAGGTGCAGCTGTAAGGCCAGGAGATCTTATTCCAATAGCATTGATAAAATTATCAGGTGTATTATATTTTTCTATAATAAAATCATTCGTATTAGGTTGTGCTCTGTTACCAGCATAGGTTTTAACTGTTAATCCTGTATGAAGACCAGGAACAAGTTGACGGGTCTTGTTAAAAACTTCCTGCAGTCCAAGATTGGAAGTTGTCAGATCATCACTTGAATTCTTATGGAGATTCTCCGAAGTTGGACCAATCAAAATATCTCCAGTTTCTGTGGGGACTACAAGAATACCTTTACTTTCTTTGGTAGGTGTCGGAAATATAACATGATTTACATTGTAATCAGGATGAGGCTCCAATAAAATATACTCACCTTTTCGGGGATGAATTTCATATTTATCAATGCCGGCAAAGGATGAAACAGTATCACCAAAAGCACCAGCTGCATTTATAACAATTTTAGCAGAAATATTCCCCTGGCTTGTAATTATCTTTTGAATTTTATCATCTGACAGCTCAAAACCCGTTACTTCATGATCCATAAAAGGTGTTACACCATTTTTAACGCCATTTTTAAATAGAAAATTAACAAAACGCATTGGACATATAATGCCAGCTGTAGGTGCACGTAAAGCTCCAATTACCTCAGAATTGATATTTGGCTCTGCAGCTATAACCTCTTCCTTGCTAATAATCTCAACTGGAACCCCTCTCTCATCTCCCAATTTTTTCAGCTTATTTAAGTACTCAATACCTGACTCATCAAAAGCAAGAACCAATGATCCGGGACGTTTTAAACCTACTCCCAGTTCTCTAGACCAGTCATCGTATCTTTTGTTACCTTTGGCAGCAAGTTCCCCTCGTAATGAACCCTCGGGATCATCATATCCTGCGTGGATAATACCGGAATTCCCCTTAGTAGCACCCTGGGTTACCTGCACAGATTTCTCTATCAAGGCAACAGATAGTTTATACTTGCTAAGTTCATAAGCAATTCCGGTTCCAACAATACCACCACCAATTACAGCAACATCAAAAACTTTATTCTCACTCATGACTATACTTCTCCCATTTTGCTAAATGATTTTACCATTTTTGATCCGACCTCATACTGTTCAATAAAATCAGGGCTGGGCTTATAGGCATCTCCAACAACAATTAAATTTCTTTTCTTCATCTCTTCCATGGGAAGATCCAGTTCCCACTTCTTCAAATTCCACTCAACAGCCAGATGTTCCCTCCATGGATGTTCAAGGACAAAATCTCCATCAACAGCAATACTGTCACCAGGAATACAAATCTGTGCCGATCCCTTTTGAATAAGCATTCCTTCAAAAAGAGTATCTCCGTAAGTTTGTTTTAAAACTGCTTTATCATAAACAACAATATTAGCAGGCCAGTTTACAGGCAGCATAAGCTCGGAAGGAGAAACTACAGTTACAGAAATGCCTGATTTTTCTGCCAGCATAGCAGTATCCAGGGTATAAAGACTTTCACCAAAAACAATAAGTCTTTCACCAGGCTTAAAGGGATAATGTTCAATCATCTCTCCAACCTGATAACTTGTAAAATATCTACCTCCTCTGGAACCAGGGAGAAGATATTTCCCATACATAATCTGAGATGCACCCACAGCTACAATCAGGGTGCCGTAACTATATTCTTCTCTCTGGTTTGAGGTAGCACGGATATGTACCTTTTTCTCTTTCTGATCGATATAATAAACCCTTTTACCAGTATTAATATGCTTATCGCTACCGGTTTTCTCCAGACCTGTAAGTATTTTTTCTCTAAAACTTTCGCCAGTGTAGGATTTATTATCCATACTATCCTCAAGCTTAATATTTTTCATCCAGGTATTTGTATACATAAGTGTATCCCTGGCTTCAAACAATGCGACATTACTTCGACCAGCAGATAACAGAGCGTCCAGAGCTCCCAGTCCGGAAACACCGCCTCCAATTATTAGATATTCATAATCCGGCATATTTACTCCTTTGGTTGC
>JAOZPU010000170.1 GCA_029932585.1 Spirochaetia bacterium
ACAAATATATCAGAAGATTTAATAAGTACTGCAAGACTCATTACAAAAATAAGAACCCATAGGTAAACAGACATAGTATATTCCTTAGCATCAAAAGATATCTTATTTTATCCAGAGCATTGAATATTGTCCACTACAGTGTATAAAAGCTATTTTAGAACTATCTGCAATTGTTGCTATTTAGGGACTCGGGTTTGTAGAAGCACATTTTTAACTATTTTCTATTTTCCAATATCTAATTTACAATCAAGACAGATATCCTCATTAACTATCTTTAACTGAATTAAAATTCCAAACATTAAACACCCAGCACAAAATTTGAAGAAAGCTTCCAGAAAAGAAAAAAATAATAGAATAGATGTAAAATATATCATAGGCATAATATATCCAGCCAGTCCGAATATTCCTGCTGCTGCAGATAAAATCATTCCAATTGCTGCAGCAAATTTCTTTGGTCGCATAAGAATTATTTTACTTCGAAATGGCAGCCTTTCTGCAAGGAAATCTTTGGAGATGACAGCTAAAGGACTATATTTACTACTGATAATTGCTCTAAACATGAAATCAATACTTAGTATAAGCATTATAACAGGTTGTCTAAAAACAATAGCCAGAATAGTTATTACTACAACTTGTAGAGCAATGGCTCTAACCTTTTTTTCAGATACTCTTTCGGGTGAATTATTATTACTCATATCTACTATATAATAAACATTACAAAAATAGTCAACAAAAAGGCTGGATAAAATTGATAAATTTGAACAAGTATCTTATATTCGTTATAATATACAAGACATGGAGATTTAAATGACAAACAATGATATCCTTAAAAGAGTAAGATATGCCTTGGATTTAAGTGATTTTTCAGTATTAGAGATGACAAAGAATGGTGGTAGAGAAATAAGTTCTTTGGATTTAACAGCATATTACAGAAAAGAGGAGGAGGAAGGTTATAAAAACTGCAGTAATGTTGTTCTTAATTCTTTTCTTGATGGACTAATAATTAAAAAAAGAGGCCCACGGCCAGATAAGAATTCTGAAACATCTGAACCAAAAAAAGAACCTCGTAAAAAAATTACAGTTCCCCGAAACAATGATGTTATTAAAAAGCTTAAAATTGCCCTTGAATTAAAAGATGACAATATGGTCGAAGTTTTTAAAAGTGTCGATTTTAAAATATCAAAATCTGAAATTAATGCTTTATTCAGAAGATCTGACCACAAAAATTTTAGAGAATGTGGAGATCAGATCTTAAGAAATTTCATTCAGGGATTGGCTAAAGCCTATCGATGAAGTTTAAGAGAAATTAATACCATATGGATTTTTAATATGTTCCTTAAGCATATGAACTTCTGCTTCTGACTGATCCATTACTGTTTTAATAACATCACCAATAGAGATTAAACCCACAAGTTTCTCTCCATCATAAATTGGTAGGTGCCGGATTTTTTTATCTGTCATAACATGCATTACATAGGAAACTGTATCTTTATCAGTCCCTATTATTAGTTTTTCTCTTGGTGTCATTACTTCTGAAACAAGTAAATCATCTGAATAAAGGGTTTTGGGGCATGCTTTGGTAAGAATATCTCTTTCTGTTAGTATACCTGCAATACTGCCATCTTCGGTCTTTACCAAAAGGGCACCAACTCCTTTTTTATTTAACTCCACAACAGCATCACAAAGTTTGGATGTATTTGTAATACTGTAAATTTCATGATTTTTGTGTTTTAGAATGTCTGCAATTGTCATAAATCCTCCAAATTGCTATTTAAGTATTAGTTATTCTATCATATAATATGAATTAATGTTAATTATATTTACTATTTTTTATATATAAAAATAAAAAATATAGTGGAGAATTTGATGGATGCCCTGGAAATTGAAAAATTCAGAAAATTGCTTAATGAAACCATTTTTGAATTAAAAGAGAGTATAAAATATTTAAAAGAGGCCAGCAGACCAATTGAACCCAGTTGTGCCCTTGGGCGTTTAACCCGAATGGAGGCAATAGGGGAGAAGGGGGTAAATGAGGCAGTTCTTTCCAAATCTAAAGCAAGGCTCATTCGACTGGAAAATGCCTTGAATCGAATAGATGCCGGAACTTATGGTATCTGCGTTAAATGTAAAAAAAATATTCCTTCAGGAAGGTTGGAGGCCGTTCCGGAGGCATTGATTTGTATAAATTGTGCATCATAATAACTAATTTGCAATAAATAAAACTCCAGCTCCGGTAACTGCAATCAAAGTTCCCCATACCGCACCTAAGGGTATATGTTTTTTTAAATAAAACTTATCAATTGGAAGCAGCATTACTGGTGTTAACTGCATAAGAGTAGTAACTATACCTACAGGAGCCCATGAGAATGCATAAAGGGCAAGAAGCATTCCAAATACCGGACCAACAAGAGCCGCTGCAATAAGTAGATAAAGTGATCGCTTATCTTCCATTTTTTTAAAATCAGTAATAAATTCGCCTCGTAAAAGTGTAAAAACTGCAAGTCCACCAAGACCGGATCCTATTCTGACAACATTTGCAGATATTGGGTGAATCCCTTCCGATAAACCTGCTTTTGCCAGTACCATACCTATTGCCTGGGTTAGAGCTCCTGCCAGGGCAAAAATTATCCAGACTGGTCGGGATTTTTCAACAGATTTTCTACCTTCCACTAAAATAACAATCATAACCCCGATAATTGTAATAAGCACACCCAATATTTGAATAAGTGAGAGTATCTCTGTAAATACAACTCTGGAGATAACTGCAGAAAAAATTGGTGAGAGTGTCATTATTACCATGGTTTTTCTTGCACCCAGATGCTGGAATGCCTTAAAAATGAATAGATCTGCAATGAAAAATCCAAATACACCTGAACTACCTATAAAAATATAAGAAAGAGTAGAAAAATTTGTTGGTAATAAAGACCCCGTAAATATTAAATTAATTAGTACTGCTGCAGGAAAGGCTATCCATAACCTAATATGGGTAACTGTAGATGAGCCAACTCGGTTTCCAACAAAAGTATAAATTATGGAATTCTGTGTCCAGCAGGCAGCAGTAATTAGGGCAAATAAATAACCAAGTATTATATACATATGGGAAATGTGGCAGGTATCATTAAAAGGGTCAATACACAGGGTATGATTATATACCCTGTGTTATCTATTAGTTTACTATTTCTTTAACTCTACCAACATCTCCGGATTCAAGTCTTACCTTAATACCGTGAGGGTGGTTTGCAGAGTTTGTTAGAATATCCTGAACAATACCCTCTGTAAGGTTGCCGGATCTTTGATCTTTTTTTAGAACTATAGAAACCCTTATGCCGGGTTTAATATCAGATCTTCTTGTTCCATCCATATTTATATTCTCCTATAATTTCCTAAAATCCCAATAATCTTCTTAATCCCAATAATCCTAGTCAAGATCAAGGGTTGCAAAATAATCATCTATGGTTTCGGCCCTGCGAATCATCTTTGTGCTACCATCTTCTTTAAGCAAAATTTCTGCACTTTTAAGTTTACCGTTGTAGTTAAATCCCATCGCATGACCATGTGCTCCAGTATCGTGTATTACAACGAGATCTCCGGTTTCCAATTCAGGCAGCTTTCTGTCTATAGCAAATTTATCGTTGTTTTCGCATAGACTGCCTGCAACATCATAAGTAAAATTAATTGGCAGATTTTCTTTTCCTGGAATAGAAATATGGTGGTAGGCTCCATATAATGCTGGTCGCATAAGATTAGTCATACAGGAGTCCAGGCCGGCATATGTTTTATACTTTTCTGCTACCTGTCGTACTGTTGAAACCAGATATCCAAAAGGACCGGTTATCATTCTTCCGCATTCAAAAACTATCTTTAAAGGATCCAGGCCTGCAGGTACAATCATTTTATCATAAATTTTCTTAATTTCATCAGAAACATAGTATAGATCCATATCATTTTCTTCCGGTTTGTATGGTATACCAATTCCACCACCCATATTGATGAACTCAATTCTGATATCTTCTTTTTCCTTTAATTCAACTGTAAGCTCGAACAACATTCGTGCTGTTTCTACAATGTAATCGGGATCAAGTTCATTGGAAGCAACCATTGTATGAAGACCAAAACGTTTGATACCTTTTTTCTTCATTAAGGGATATGCTTCAAGAATCTGTTTTTTTGTTAGTCCGTATTTAGCTTCTTCGGGATGACCAATTATTACATTACCTGCTCTTGCGCTGCCTGGATTGAATCTAAAGCAGATAAGTTCGGGTAGTTCTGTACTTTTTTCAAGAGTTTCAATATGAAGAATATCATCTAAATTTATTATTGCATTAAGTCGTTTCGCTTCTGTAAATTCATCTGCAGGTGTATCGTTTGATGTAAACATAATATTTTCACCAGTAATACCTGCTTTTTCTGCAAGAAGAAGTTCTGGTAAGGAACTGCAGTCTGCCCCAAATCCTTCTTCTTTGAGAATTTTCATTATTGATGGATTTGGGCATGCTTTTACAGCGTAGTAATTTTTAAATCCAGGCATCCATGAAAACGCATCTTTCATTTTTCTGGCATTTGCCCTAATGGCAGCTTCATCATATATATGGAAGGGTGTAGGATATTTTTCAACTATCTTTTCAAGCTGTAATTTTGTAAATGGGATTGTTTTTTTGCTCATTCTGGTCTCCATGATTATATTGTATAGGCGCAGTAAATTGCGCCCCTGCAATCATATTTTCAAATTCTTTTTGATGCTTTCCATTGCTGTTTCTATTTCTTTCCTGTGACCAAAGGCACTGAGTCTAAAAAAACCTTCTCCTCCGGGACCAAACCCTGATCCAGGGGTCCCAATAACTCCTGTTTCAGAAAGAAGCTTGTCAAAGAAATCCCAGGATGATGTACCTGCCGGAGTTTTTATCCATACATATGGTGCATTTATGCCACCGTATGCAATTATTCCAAGATCTTTTACACCCTTCATAATTATTTTTGCATTTTCCATGTAGAAATTCACAAGTTCTCTCGATTCTTTTAACCCCTCTTTGGAAAATACAGCCATTGCACCTTCCTGAACTATATTGGAAGCACCGTTAAAAAATGTACTTTGTCTCCGATTCCATAGGCCTCTTATTTCTCCAGGTTCTGTTCCTTCTACTACAAGTTCTTCAGGTACAATTGTCCATCCAAGACGTACACCAGTAAATCCTGCAAATTTTGAAAGAGAGCTTATTTCCAGAGCACATTCTTTTGCTCCTTCAATTTCGAAAATAGATTTGGGCAAATTCGGATCAGATATGTATTCACTGTATGCGGCATCAAAAATTATTACTGCTTTATTTTCTTTTGCATAGTCAACAAATTTTTTCAGTTGTTCATGAGTTGCAACAGCACCTGTTGGATTGTTGGGACTGCATAGGTAAATTAAATCGACCTTATTTTTTGGCAGCTCCGGGAAAAAACCATTTTCTTCATTACATTGCATGTAAACAAGGCCATCATATTCTTCCTTTTCCACAGAATAATTTCCAGCTCTGCCGGTAATAACATTTGAGTCAACATAAACGGGATAGGCTGGATCCTGTACTGCCACAATGGAGTTTTGTGAAAAAATTGACTGAATATTACTCGAGTCAGGTTTTGCTCCATCACTTATAAAAAAATCATTTGGTGACAGGGCTATCCCCTTGCTGCTGTAATAATCAGATAAAGCCTGACGTAGATTAGTATTCCCCTGTTCGTCACCATAACCGGAGTATGTGGCTGTATCTGCAAGATTATTAACTCCTTTAATAAGCCCGGATACAACTGTCGGTGTTAAAGCTTCTGTTGTATTTCCAATACCAAGCTTTTTAAGAATTATTTCGGGATTTTTCTTCTGAAACTCTCTTGTTCTTCTGGCAATTTCAGGAAATAGATATCCTGCTGCCAGTTT
>JAOZPU010000171.1 GCA_029932585.1 Spirochaetia bacterium
TGCGGCATCCCTTCCATGAGCAAATGCTCTTACTACTAAAGAAGCTCCTGTTGCAGCATCCCCTGCAGCAAAAACTCCATCAATGTTGGTTCTGTAGTTACCATCAGTTTTTATATTTCCCTTTGAATCCAGATCAACTCCAATACTCTTTACAAGACTGTCATGTTCAACATGAACAAACCCCATGGCAATAAAAACAAGATCAATTTTTTTAGAGAATTCACTTCCTGGTATTTCCTTCATTTTATAAGATCTTTTTTTCTCATCATAAACCCACTCTACCCGAACAAAATGAGCTTCATTTAAATGAATACCATCCCTGGAAGATAGATATTTGGTGGAAACGCCCCATTCCCTCTCACAGCCTTCCTCCTGTGAGCTTGATGTTCGTAATATTTTAGGCCAGTCAGGCCAGTCAGGATTCCAGTCATTTTTCCATTCTCTTGGTTTAGGCATAATTTCATACTGCATTACAGATTTTGCACCCTGGCGGATTGAAGTTCCAACACAATCTGATCCTGTGTCTCCACCACCTATAACAAGTACATCCTTACCCTTAGCAGAGATAATTTGATTTAATGTAGATGTTCCTTCATTTAATTTATTTGATCCTTCAAGAAATTCAAGAGCAAAATGTATGCCATCAAGCCCTCTACCCCCTGCAGGCAGATCCCTTGGAGTTCCAGCTCCCATGGTTAATAAAATTGCATCAAATGATTTTTTTAAATATCTGACAGACAGATCCTCTCCAATAGTAACATCATTTTCAAAAATTATGCCTTCCTGCTCCATAATATCTATTCGTCTATCCAGAATATTTTTTTCAAGTTTATATGCAGGTATTCCATACCTCATCAAACCACCAGCTTTGGGTGCTTTTTCAAAAACAGTTACTTTATGTCCTTGTTTACGTAATTTTTTGGCAGCAGTCAGACCGGCAGGTCCGGAACCAACTATGGCTACACTTTTCCCACTTTCAAACAATGGAGGTTCTGGTTTTACCCAGCCTTCTTCAAAGGCTCTATCCATAATTTGTAATTCTATCTGTTTAATTGTAACTGGAGATCTATTTATGGAAAGGGTACAGGAAGCTTCGCACGGTGCAGGACATACTCTACCTGTAATTTCGGGAAAACTACTTGTCAGCTCCAGCCTTTCCCAGGCTTCCTTCCATCTTCCCTTATAAACAAGATCATTCCACTCCGGAATTAAATTACCAAGAGGACAACCAAGGGAATGGCAGAAAGGGATACCACAGTCCATACATCTGGCACCCTGCTTTTGAAGTTCTTCTTCTGATAGTCTTGTTGTAAATTCATTGTAGTGAGTAATCCGTTTGTCTACACTTTCATATGAAACTGATACCCTTGGGTATTCGATAAATCCTGTTTCTTTGCCCATTCTAAACTCCCACTTCTTCTAATAAAGACTTCTGCTGTTCCAAAGCCCTCTTATAATCTACAGGCATAACCTTGATAAAAGCCGGCAGCATTTCCTGCCAGTGTCTTATTATCCAGGAGGCATGCTCACTATCTGTATATTTGATATGTTCTTCAATTAAACTTTTTAACTGATCTATATCTTCTTCATTTATAAGCGGTTCTATATCAACCATATCAAGATTACACCGGGTATCAAAAAGCTGATCCTCATCCAGTACATATGCAATACCACCACTCATACCAGCAGCAAAGTTAAGGCCTGTGGGACCAAGAATAACAACAACTCCACCTGTCATATACTCACAACCGTGATCGCCCACACCTTCTACAACAGTAATCGCACCGGAGTTTCTAACTGCAAATCTTTCACCAGCCATACCATTTACAAAAAACTTACCGCCAGTAGCTCCAAAAAGGTTAACATTCCCTGTAATAATATTTTTCTCTGATCTGTAGTTAAGACCATCAGGGGTGGAAATTATAATCTTTCCTCCGGACAATCCTTTTCCTACATAATCATTGGCACTGCCTTTTAGGTTTAATGTTATACCTGAGGCAAGGAATGCACCTAAACTTTGTCCGGCTTGACCCTTAAGGTTAAGTTTTATTGTATCTTCCGGTAGTCCGGACGCACCATAACGTTTAGCAACTTCACTGCTTAATATTGTTCCAAATGTTCGATCTCTGTTTCTAATTTCAAGATTTAATTCTGAAGTTTCACCTGTTTCCAAAGATTTTTTCAGTTTTGGTAATAAATCCAGATCAAGAGCATTTTCAACTTTATTTATACTGATTTTTTTACAATAGGAACTTCCACCATCAGGAATATTTATTTTAGTCAGTATGTTTGTGAAATCCAAACCTCTTTCTTTCCAGTAACTTAAAGCATTATCTGTTTTAAGATAATCAACCTGACCTATAAGATCATCAAACTTTCTAACACCTAATGAGGCCATTACCTCTCTAATATCTTCTGCAAGAAAAGTCATATAGTTTATTAGATGTTCCGGTTTCCCGGCAAAACGTTTTCTTAATTCAGGATCCTGAGTTGCAATTCCAACAGGACATGTATTCTTATGGCATTTACGCATTAAAACACACCCCATAGTAATTAAACTAATTGTTGCAAAACCAAACTCTTCCGCTCCTAAAAGTGCAGCCATTACTACATCCCTTCCAGTTCTAAGCTGTCCATCAGTTTGTATTCTAATTCTATCTCTAAGATTATTAAGAACAAGGGTTTGCTGAGTTTCTGCCAATCCTATTTCCCAGGGTATTCCTGCATGTTTTATGGAAGTTAATGGAGAGGCTCCTGTTCCACCGTCATGACCACTAATTAGAACCATATCAGCCTTGCCCTTTGCTACTCCGGCTGCAATAGTACCAACACCAACTTCAGATACAAGTTTAACAGAGACTCTTGCTTCCGGGTTCGCATTATGGAGGTCAAAAATAAGCTGTGCTAAATCCTCAATTGAATAAATATCATGATGGGGAGGAGGTGATATTAGTGTAACTCCTGGTGTTGAATATCTTATAGAAGCAATCTCTTTATTTACTTTATGACCGGGAAGCTGCCCGCCTTCACCTGGCTTTGCTCCCTGAGCCATTTTTATCTGAATCTCTCTTCCATTTACCAAATAATTGATATTAACACCAAAACGGCCTGAAGCAACCTGTTTTACATATGTAGAAGCAGAATCACCATTTTCTCTTTTTATAAACCGTGCAGTATCTTCACCGCCTTCACCGGAATTACTCATGGCACCGAGACGGTTCATTGCAATAGCTATAGTCTCATGGGCTTCCTTACTTATTGACCCCATGGACATAGCAGAGGACACAAATCGTTTTATAATATTTTCTTTACCTTCAACTTCTTCCAGGGGAATTGAGTCTCTATCCTTAAACTCCAGGAGTCCTCTTAAAGTACAAAGATTTTTTGCCTTACTATTTATTTCATTTGCAAAAATATCATACATCTCTCTTGAGTTCTGTCTGACAGCTTTTTGAATAGATACAACTGCTTCCGGGCTCATAAGGTGTTTTTCTGAGGATTTCCTGTAGTGGATAATCCCTCCTGAATCAAGAAGATCTCCTTTTCCAGGTGAAGGCTCATAGGCCGCTTTATGTCTTGCTTCTACATCTGCCGCAATTCGATCCAGCCCAACTCCTTCAATTCTTGTAGGAGTTCCAGGAAAATACCTTTTAATAAACTGTCCGGATAAACCAAGAGCTTCAAATATCTGTGAACCTTTATAACTTCTAATAGTTGATACACCCATTTTTGACATAATTTTAAGAAGGCCTTTTTTCATAGCTTCTATATAATTTTCAAATGCAATATCAACTTTTGCTATTTCTGTTATTTTTTCTTTACTTATAAGATCTTTAATAATTTCAAATGCTAAAAATGGGTTTACAGCACTGGCACCAAAACCAATTATTGCAGCCAACTGCATGACATCCCGAACTTCCCCGCTTTCCACAATAAGACCTGCTTTTTGTCTTAGACCTTTTTCCACAAGATATTGATTTACAGCAGATACCGCCAAAAGCGCAGGAATTGGCAGATATTCTGAATCCGTTTTTTTATCACTTAATATCAGAAAACTCTTCCCCGCAGCTATCATTTCAGCAGATCGTAAACATATTATTTCTATAGCCCCCTCGATCCCCCTCGATTCTTCATCCAGAGTATATAAAATATCTATAACTCCAGCTGTCTGCCCTTCAATATTTGACCGTTTGAGAATTTTGATATCGTCATTGGAAAGTACCGGGTGATCAAGCTTAAGCTGGTTACAATGAAGTGGTCCTTCATCCAGGAGGTTCTGTTCCCTTCCTATAAAACTCATTAAAGACATAACAAGTTTTTCTCGGTACGGATCGATAGGAGGATTGGTAACTTGTGCAAAAACCTGTCTGAAATAATTGTATAAAAGCTGCGGTTTATCTGAGAGAACAGCCAAAGAAGCATCATTACCCATAGAACTTATAGGCTCACTGCCACCTACTGCCATGGGAATTAAAACCTTATTAAGTTCCTCAAAGGTATAACCAAATACTTTTTGAAGTTTAACTATATCAGCCTGTACTTCCGGAACAGGATCCGGAACCCGGAAAAGGCCTTTTAATTCTATTTTATTTTCATCAAGCCATCTTCGGTAAGGCTGCTGCCTTGATACACGGGATTTAATTTCATGATCATACATTACTCTACCTATTTTTGTATCAATTAAAATCATTTTCCCGGGGCCAAGACGGCCCTGACGTAATATATCTTCAACTGGTATAGGAAGAACTCCTGTTTCTGAAGCAAGTATAACCCTGCCGCTTCTTGTAACAGTATATCTTGCAGGTCGTAAACCATTGCGATCCAGAGCAGCACCTATCTTTACCCCATCTGTAAATGCAAGAGCAGCCGGGCCATCCCATGGTTCCAAAATAGAAGCATGATATTCATAGAAAGTTCTTCTGTCTTCACTAATATGGTATTTTTCACCAAAGGGTTCCGGAACCATCATCATCATTGAATGTTCCAGTGATCGTCCCGCCTGAACAAGCAGCTCAAAGTTGGAATCAAAAATAGCTGAATCACTTTGATCCGGATTAATAACAGAAAGAACCTTCTCTAAGTCATCTCCAAACAAGGGAGAAGAAAGTGTTACTTCTCTGGCTTTCATTTTATTTATATTCCCATGGAGAGTATTTATCTCCCCATTATGAGCAATATATCTAAAGGGTTGTGCCAGAGACCAGGATGGAAAAGTATTTGTGCTGTACCGTTGGTGAACCAGAGCCATAGCACTTTTAAAATTTTTATTTTTTAGATCAGGAAAGAATTTTTGAAGCTGGGGGGCTACAAACATACCCTTATACACTATTGTACGACAGGATAAGGAGGAAATATAAAAATCATCAATAGAAAATCCTGAGGCTGCTACCCTTTTTTCTATACTTCTACGTATAATATACAACTTTCGTTCAAGATCATCCCCGGACAAATCATTGGAAGTTATAAATGTCTGGTAAATAAAAGGCATGGAAGAAAGAGCTTTAGGACCAAGAGAATCTGAAACAAAGGGAACATCTCTGGTTCCAACAATTGCAGAACCTTCACTGCCAACCACATCTGTAATAATAGTAATTACACTATTTCGTTTATCTTCATCTATTGGCAGAAAAAACATACCAACACCATAGGAACCAGATGAAGGCAATTCAAACTCAAGTTCCTTAACAAAGAATTCATGAGGAATTTGAACTAATATACCAGCGCCATCACCTGAGTTCACGTCACTGCCTACAGCACCCCTGTGCTCCAGGTTCTTCAATATAGTAATACCATCAACAACAGTCTGATGACTTGCCTTACCACTAATTTCTACAACAAATCCTACACCACATGCATCATGCTCATAGCCAGGATCATACAGTCCCTGTTTTTTCATTACAAAA
>JAOZPU010000033.1:0-8628 GCA_029932585.1 Spirochaetia bacterium
CAAGTAAATGCAAAACTTACTGAACATAAAAAATCTGATTCCATTGATTTAAAACAATTAATCAATAGACTCAATTATATAAACTTTCAGGATGGGACTCTTACATCTGTTTTTCAGCATAAAAATTATAATCGATCTATTTCATTGAATACAAAACCTAAAGCTTGTATAGACAGCCAATTATCGTGTTTTTGGTCTGACCAGGAAAAGAATAATAAAGAAATTAGCAATTATAATTTGAAAAAAATCTATATTGATGATGGTATACGCACAATTGTTATAAATCCTGAAAATGTAAACTATGAAGATGAAGGGTTTACAATAGATCTTCCTGAGGTAAATATACTAAAACCACCAAGAAGAACAAGAAGGTTTCCTGTATTTAAGATAAATGTTCAAATGATTCAAAATGGGGTTCTGTACCGTGGAAAGCTTATAAATTTTACACCAGATTCTTTTAAAATTGAGATTCCATCTGAATCTGTTCATTCCATTAATACCTTTAATCCCGATGCTTCTGTATCTATAACATTATTAAAAAACCAACAGATTATATTTTCCGGACAATGTTCACTAATTAGAACAAGTAAGGAAAATAAATCTATTTTTTGCATACTTAAACCAGAGAATAATCAGATAAAAAGATTTAAGACAAAAGAATATCGTAGTTTTAGGCAAAAATTATTACCTTCACCAAATATTGTTTTTATTCATCCCATTACAGGAGCGAGGGTCGATCTTCCTGTTTATGACCTGTCTGGTGCAGGATTTTCTGTGGAAGAAGATCAGAGAACAAGTATCCTTCTTCCTGGTATGATAATTCCAAATCTGGAGGTTGTATTATCTCCAGGCATGAAGGTAAATTGTAAATGCCAGGTTTTATATAGGAAAAAAAGTAGTGAAGAGCATCACAGGACTATTATACTTACAGGATTTGTAATAATTGATATGGAACCCTATGACCATGTTCAATTACTTTCAATTATTTTTCTTGCCAAGAATAAAAATCTTCATCTTAGTAAAGATCTTGATCCTAATGCCCTATGGCGCTTTCTTTTTGAATCAGGATTTATATATCCTTCAAAATATGCATATCTAAAAGAACATAAAGAAGAAATAAAATCTTCTTATAACAAAATTTATACAAATGCACCTGATATTGCCAGGCATGTAACGTATCAGGATAAGGGTGAAATTCTGGGACATATGTCTATGCTTAGAACTTATGAAAATACCTGGTTAATGCATCATCATGCAGCATCCAACACCTCCAATATGGGAGCTGGTTTATATGTCATGGATCAGTTATCAAATTATGCATACAATGCAAATAAAATTAAGTCGCTTCATCTTGATTACCTTATGTGTTATTACCGGCCGGAGAACAGGTTCCCGGCTAAAATATTTGGAGGAGCTGAAAAAAGTGTAAATAACAAGAAAGGGTGTTCTATTAATAATTTTGTTTTTTTTAGATATCAGGGAAATTCTGAGATAGTTTTTGATGACTTGGGCTCTTTTAGTCTTGAAGAAAGTGACAATGAAGATTTGTTGAATCTGGAAAGCTACTATGAGGAAGTTTCCGGTGGATTAATGCTTAAGGCGATGAATTTAATTCCAGGAGAAAACAGTTGTAACAGTGTAATTAAAGCATATGAAAAATTACAGTTTAAAAGGGGAATTAAACTTTATTCTCTTAAAAGTAATGGAGAACTTCTTGCTGTTTTTATTGCTGATATGACAGATACGGGATTAAATATGTCTGAACTTACAAATAATATTAAAGTAATTATTATGCAACCGGAAAAATTAACTAAAGAGACTTTGGATATCAGTATAAATGAGATTGCAAAAGTCCATTATAATAATTCTACATATGTGCTACTTTTCCCGGACAGTTATGCCGATAATAACTCAATGACTTATGAAAAGAAGTACAGTATGTGGATAATGAATTTAGAATATTCGGATTTATACTTTAAATACCTAAAGAAATTGATGAGATTCATAAAATCATAATGCCTGATATTATATTGAAAAATAATAAAGTAATTCCTCTTCCCTATAATAGTAGAATAATTGAAGCGTATCTTAAGTTTATAAATAAATATTATCCTGATTTAGATATATATGATTTATTGAAATATGCAGGTATGACTGCATATGAAGTGGAAGATCATGGACATTGGTTTTCTCAGGAACAAGTTGATAGATTTTATTATAGACTAGAAGAAAAATCAGGAGATAAAAATATTGCCAGGGAAGCTGGAAGATATATGGCTTCTTCTGAAGCAAGTGGGGAAGTAAAATATTATTTTTTAGGTCTTATGGGCTTAATGAATGCATATAAAATGGTAGCAAAAGCTTCTGTAAGTCTTACCAAATCTACAAAATTTCAAGTAAACCCAATAAATGAAAATACCATTGAAATAATAGTTAGTCCTTTGTTAAATATTCATGAAAAAGAATATCAGTGTGAAAATAGAATTGGTATGTTTGAAGCAATAGCGGAACTTGTTAAAACAAACATACCAAAAATTGAGCATACTGAATGTATTTTTAAGGGGGGAGATGTTTGCCGGTATAACATTTCCTGGGCTCAGTCATCTACTAAATTAATAAGAAAAATTAGAAATATTTTAATTCCTGTGTTTCTCTTTCCAAGTTTTCTATCAGTTTTCAATTTTGATATTGCTCCACCAGTTTCAGTTGGAGTTATGGCATCTGTAACTATGTTTCTTCTATCAAGCCAATATATTTTTTACAAAGATAAAAAGCAACTTCTATCTGCACTTGAAACTTCCAGTAGATCACCTGAAAAATGGATAGAACAAATAGATAAAAATTATAATAATAACTTACTATCTTTTGAAATTGGTCAGGTAATAAGTAAACACACCAGTATAGATGATGTTCTTACAAGTGTCGTTCAAATATCTGAAAAACGTCTTGATTTTGACAGAGGTGCCATTTTTTTATCAGATAAAGATGAGAAAAAACTATCCTTTCGAGCTGGGTTTGGATATATAGATGAATACTTAAAGATTTTAGAAGATGTAGTATTCCATATAAACAAAGCAAACTCCAGAGGTGTTTTTATTAAATCTTATAATGAACAGATACCATATCTGGTTAATAATATTGGATTGGTTGAGAAAGATTTATCCCCTAAAAGTTTAAAATTTTCTAAATCTATAGGCAGTCATGCTTTTATCTGTTGTCCTATTGTATATGAGGGGAAATCTCTTGGCATTATTGTTGCAGATAATATTAATTCTAAACGAAATCTAACACAAAGTGATCTTAGTTTGTTTATGGGAATAGCATCTTCAATAGGTAACAGCCTTAAAACAGCTGAATTATTTGAACTAAAAGAAAAGCAGTTTAAGTCAACATTTGAAGTTCTTGCATCCAGTATTGATGCAAGGGATACTTTGACAGCTGGTCATTCAGAATCTGTAGCGGAATACTCTGTAGAAATATGTAAAAAAATGGGTCTGGATACTGAATATACTGAAGTTGTACGACTTGCAGCACTCTTTCATGACTATGGGAAGATAGCTATACCTGACTCAATTCTAAAAAAAGAAGGCCCTCTTACAGACAATGAATATATTGAAATCCAGAGTCATGCAAAAAAAACAAGAGAGTTATTAGAGAAGATTACTTTTGAGGGTAGTTATCAAAAAATACCCAAAATAGCTGGTGCTCATCATGAACATATGGATGGTAGTGGGTATCCGGATGGACTTATTGGAACAGAAATACCCTTAGGAGCAAGAATAATTGCAGTAGCTGATTATTTTGAGGCGCTTACAGCTAAAAGGCATTATCGAAGTCCAATGTCCATTTATTCGGCTGTTACCCAATTAATATTAGCCAGTGGTGATCATCTTGATGAGGAAATAGTTAATATATTTGTTACATTTCTGGAAAATAAGCATGATATTAAACTGGGAACACCTCCTTTAGCAGTCTAATATTATATATTTGCTCTGCAGGATATAATTGGTGTATAAGTAAATCTTCCTGGATCTTTGAAAAAAGATTTGAATTCAGATAAAAATCCTTCATATCCATTGGAATACTCTTTGAAAGAATAATTTGATCTTTTGGCAACTATCTCGATTTTTTTTAACCAGTTATAATCATCAACCTGGGAGAGTTCTCCATAAATTAAGTGATGAGCTTTCATATCTACAGCAATATTCTTGAGCTTAAGATTATAGAGAAAAGAATATAGTTTTCGACCAATATAAGGATCAAAATCCCCTTCATTTTCCAGAATATTTGAAATATTAATTATTGCTTTTTCTAATCTATCGGATAATCCATAATGATTAAGGCAATTGTGATCCAGGTCTATCAGGCATATTATCCCACCAGGATTAAGAAGTTTTGTTAACTTTTCAACAATCTTAAAACTCTGATTTTTATGATATTCCAGGAAAAATCTAACCCATATGAAATCAAATTTCTGCAAACCTTCAAGTGATTTATTCATATCAAAATTAATAAACTCAAGATCTTTTTCACCATAAGTTTTTTTGGCATAATTAATTCTGTCCATTGAACTGTCAAATCCAGTGACATTTCCGTTTTCCCCAACAATTTTTTTGAGAAATGAACTGGTAATTCCCGATCCACAACCAATATCTGCTACACTCATGCCACTTTTTAGACCTGCCCATAAGGCCTGTTCTTCAAGTCTTACAAAATCTGTTTTAATGTCCATACGCAGACATTCATCTTCATTTTCCATCAGGTAATTATTAGATCTCAATATAGTATTCCTCATGTGATAATTAGTTGCGATCTGCATTGTAGCACGGTTATATTTTAAATGCATATTTATTTTACTTTTTGTATTCAATTATTAGTATTATTTAGAAAGGAGGACTATCATGAATAAAAAACAAATAATGGTTCCTGTTGATGATTCCAGTTATTCCTTTGATGCGGTTCAGTATTCTATAGATTATGCAAAGGGTATGGACTGTGAAATTTTGCTGCTTCATTGTCATAAGCAATTTCCTACAGCCATTGGTGAACCTTTTCTTCAGAAAGCAATAGATAAAATCCTTGAAAAAGCAGATAATGTTCTGGTACCCTATAGAGAGATCTATAAGGAAAATAATGTACACTTTAGAGAGTTACTTTTGGAAGAACCTGCGGGAAAGGTAATATCAGAAACTGCAAAAATTGAAGGAATTAATCTTATAATTATGGGATCTCGTGGTAAAAGTGATTTAGCCGGGTTAATCGTGGGCAGTACTACTCATAAAGTTTTACATACTGCCCCCTGCCCTGTACTTGTAGTACGCTAAAAAATTAGCTGAATTCTTAGACATAACAAAAGCTACTATAGCTTTTACTTGCAATAGTTTGTCTCTGTCTTTATCATTCAACTATGTTTTTGCCAATAACAAAAGAAGATATGCAGAAAAGGGGTTGGGGAACCTGTGACTTTATACTAGTTACAGGAGATGCCTATGTTGATCATCCCTCATATGGTGCTGCGGTAATTTCCAGAATATTGGAAGCTGATGGATACAAAGTAGGTATAATTGCTCAACCTAAATGGGACTCTCCAGATGATTTTATGAAACTGGGGAAACCAAAGCTGGCCTTTCTTGTTACAGCTGGAAATATGGATTCCATGGTAAATAAATATACAACAGCTAAAAAAGTCAGAAAAAAAGATGCATACTCTCCCGGGGGAGCTTCCGGGCTAAGACCGGACAGAGCTACCATTGTATATACTTCCCGGATTAAACAAGCCTATAAGGGGGTTCCGATTATTCTTGGCGGTATTGAAGCTTCTTTAAGACGTTTGGGACACTACGACTACTGGTCTGATAAAGTGCGAAAATCAATACTCCTGGATGCTAAGGCCGATATGCTTGTTTATGGGATGGGTGAGAGTACTATTCGTAAACTTGCCACCAGGCTCAGTCGTGGTGATACGATAAATGAAATAACTGATTTAAAAGGAATTGTGTATAAAAGAAAAGTAAATGGTGAGAAAAATAGGGACTCCATATATCTTCCGACCTTTGAAGAAATTTTAGCAGATAAAAAACTTTATGCGAAGAGCTTTCGTCTGCAGTATGAAAATACAGATTCCATTATTGCTTCTGAGCTTATTGAAAACTATGGTGTCTGGGATATTGTTCAAACTCCACCTTCAAAACCTATGACAACAGAAGAACTTGATCATAGTTATGATCTTCCCTATACCCGGTCAGAACATCCTTCATACAAAAATATTGGAGGAATACCAGCACTAAGTGAAGTTAAATTTAGCCTAACCAGCAGCAGGGGATGTTTTGGTGGTTGTAATTACTGTGCTCTTACCTTTCTTCAGGGGAGAACTATTCAGGCTCGGAGTCATGAATCTCTTGTAAAGGAAGCTGAAAAAATAACAAAAGATAAAGATTTTAAGGGATATATTCATGATGTTGGAGGCCCCACTGCTAATTTTAGAAAACCATCCTGCACAAAACAGCTTACAGCCGGGGTGTGTAAAACAAAACAGTGTCTTTTTCCTGAACCTTGTTCTCTTTTAGAAGTGGATCACAGCGACTATGTAAGTCTATTAAGGAAGGTTCGAAAAATTCCAGGAATAAAAAAGGTCTTTATCCGTTCAGGGATTAGATATGATTATCTTTTGGAGGATAAGGATCAAACTTTTATGAATGAACTTGTAGAACATCATATAAGTGGTCAGTTAAAAATAGCTCCTGAACATGTATCAAAAGAGGTTCTGGATGCAATGGGACGACCTACTGTTGCCGGGTTTATAGAGTTTAGTAAAAAATATAAGAAAATTAACAAGGAAAAAGGACTAAAACAGTATCTAATTCCTTATCTTATATCCAGTCATCCTGGTTCAAAGTTGAAACATGCCATTGAACTTGCAGAATTTTTAAGAGATTATGGATTTATTCCAGATCAGGTTCAGGACTTTTACCCTACTCCTGGAACCCTTTCAACCACTATGTTTTATTCCGGCTATCATCCTGTTACAGGTAAAAGTATATTCGTTCCTAAAAGTTATCAGGAAAAGGCAATGCAGCGTGCTTTGATACATTATAATCGACCTGAAAATTATAAATTAGTAAAACAGGCTTTATTACAGGAGGGCAGATCAGATTTAATTGGTACTGGCAAGGGCTGTTTAATTAAATCCTATGAGCCACGTAAAGGTAAAAGCCGAAGATGATAAACTTATTTCAGGACAGACAATTTTACAAAAAATTTATATACATTGCTGGCCCTATTGCAGTTCAGAATTTATTAATGTCCTCTCTTGCTCTGGTGGATATTGTTATGATTGGTCAGTTGGGTGAAACCGCTATAGCTGCTGTTGGTTTGGGAGGACAGGTTTTTTTTCTATCAACCTTATTGTTTTATGGAATTTCCAGTGGTGGAGCAGTCTTCTTTGCACAATTTTGGGGTAGAAAAGATATTAAAAGTATTAAAAAAACTATTTTTCTTGTTGTTCTTTTGGCTGAGACTGGTGCAGCTGTACTTTCCACTATGGCAATTACAATTCCAGAGTATATAATTAATATTTTTACTACAGATACCGCTGTTATTGCTGCAGGGTCTGTGTATTTAACAATTACCGGAATTAGTTTTGTTTTTACTGCCCTTTCTATTGCATATTCTCTTGCTCTTCGAAGCATAGGGAAAGCATCCCTTCCTTTAAAGGCCACTATAGTTTCAATTACTGTGAATACAGGTCTTAATTATATTCTTATATTTGGTAAATTGGGATTTCCTGAAATGGGAATTACAGGTGCAGCAATTGCAACCACAGTTTCACGTTTTATTGAGATGTCTATTATAGTTATATATGTTTATAAATCTAAAAGTGTACTGGCCGCTGGTATTAAAGATTTTCTCAATTTAAAAAAAGAATTCGTAAAAAAATATTTCAAAACAACTTTTCCTGTAATTTTAAATGAGCTGGCCTGGGCAACAGGAATGCTGGTATATAAAATTGTGTATGCACGAATGGGAACAGATACAATTGCTACCATTGGTATAACAGAGACTACAGATAGTTTAATTTTTTCATTTTTACTTGGTTCTGCCAATGCCTGTGCAATTATGACAGGTAATAAAATTGGTGAAAGAGATATTGAAGGAGTTCATATATATTCAAGAAGATTTCTTATATTAGCATTTTTTCTTGGAATTTCAGGAGGGAGTATTCTTTTACTAATAGCACCACATGTTCCTTTGCTTTTTAATGTTTCAGATAGTGTAAGAAGGTCTGCTACTTTGGTAATGTATATTTTGGCAGCATTTACAGTTGTTAAGTCCTTTAATCTTCATTTTGTAATTGGGATGTTCCGGGGTGGTGGTGATACAAAGTTTTCTTTTTTAATTGATATTATAGGGACCTGGTTTGTTGGTGTTCCTCTTGCAGTTTTATTTGGTCTTATTTTAAAATTTCCATTACATATTGTAGTACTTATTATTATTTTCGAGGAAGCATTAAAAGCAGTACTTGGTTTTTTTAGATACAGAAGTAATAAATGGATTCATGATGTTGCAGATTAAGAGGTAAGGACGTCCCTACCTAGCCTGGTCGTTCGTAAACTCACTGCTCGGCTATGC
>JAOZPU010000033.1:8728-20195 GCA_029932585.1 Spirochaetia bacterium
ATCCCTAGCTTATTGTATCGTCGAGTCTTATGGAAACATCTATCATTGCATCTTTTACCTGCAAAAATACATCGATAACTCCAGGATCAAAATCCTTACCCCTACTCTCTTTAAACATATCAATAATTTTTTCTACAGGCCATGGTTCTTTATAAACTCTTTTGCATATAAGTGCATCAAAAACGTCTGCAATAGCGAGGATACGACCAAAAATATGAATTTCGTCCCCTTTCAGACCCTTCGGGTATCCTGTGCCATCCCATTTTTCATGGTGTTGAACAGCTACCAGGGCAGCTGTCTTTAAGAGTTCCCTGTTTGAGTGATTGAGCATTTCAAATCCAAGAGTTGTATGAGACTGCATCTCCAGTCTTTCTTCATCTGTCAGGCGGCCTGGTTTTAAAAGGATAGAGTCTGGTATGGCAATTTTCCCAATGTCATGCATAGGTGATGCATCTTTTAGTAGTCTAACATCTTCTTTACTAAGGCCATATGCTTCACCTAAAATTTTTGAATATTCTGCAACCCTTTTTACATGGTTCCCAGTTTCTTTTGATCGCATTTCCCCTGTTTCTGCAAGAGTCAGAATAATTTCACGCTGGGTAGATTCTATTTCTTCCTGCAAAGCAATTGCATCTAACTGGTTTCCTGTATAACTTGCAGCCAGCAGTAGATGTTCAAGGTCATTTTTTGAAAATCTTTTATTACCAGTCATTTTGTTTATAGCCTGGTAAACACCTATAGTTTCTCCTTGATTATTTTGTACAGGGAGTGCAAGGATATTTCTTGTATGGTAGCCTGTTGTTATATCAACCTGTTGATCGAAACGATCATCTTTATAAGCATCGTTAATTACAAGGTGTTCACCACTTTCAGCTACATAACCTGCAATTCCTTTTGACAGGGGTATTTCAATTCTATCTATACCATGAGCAACTTTGGTCCATATTTTTTTGTTTTTTCTATCTATAAGCCATACTGTACATCTGTCTGCAGACACCAGGTCTCTGCCCATATCTGCAAGATTTACAAGCAGTTTATCGACATCCCTTTCGTTTGCAATTTTTACTACATATTGAAATATTGTTTTAAGGAGCTCATCAGCTCCTGATTTATTTTTTTTGGTTTTTTCTTTAGCCATACTTTAATTATAGGCTAATGTATTCTAAATCCATAGTCATTTTTAACAACAAATTGAAAATTATATTGAAATTTCAAAAAGTTTGATTCCTTCATTGTTAAAAAATCTTTTTAACTCAGAAATTACATTATTAATCTTTTCAGCTTCTATTTTTTCACAATAAACTACAATACTAAAATTTTCCTCAGGCCAAATATGGTCTCCCATTCGGGGGCCGGAATTACCGACTCCCAGGACAGTTGGGATAAGTGTATAATGTTTAACAATATCTGCCTTTTTAAAAGCATCAAACATATCTGCCTGAATTGATCTATTTGCTATTATTTCCAGTCTTTTCATAAGGTGCCGCCTTTAGTATTTAGTAATAATCTTTCTTTCCTGCGTTTTTGCTTCTTAATATCCTTTTTTAAAGCTCTTCTCTCTCCTGCTTCATTAAATATTGCATAAATTACAGGGACAAGGAAAAGTGTAAGGAGTGCACCAAAACTTAATCCTCCCACAACTGTTTTACCTATAGGGTTTACCAGGGCTGCAGCTTCTCCTGGAAAGAAAGCCATAGGAATTAAACCAAGAACAGTAGTTAGGGTTGTCATTAAAATTGGCCTTAATCTATTTCCACCAGCTTCAATACATGCATCTGTAATTGATCTTCCCCTTTTTCGAAGTAGATTTGTATAATCAACGAGTACTATTCCATTGTTTACAATAATACCTGAAAGCATTATTAGTCCCACAGCCGTAAGAATATTGAACATTTCACCTGTAGCAATATACAACAGAACTACTCCAATCAGAGATAAAGGAATAGTAAAAAGAATAATAAAGGGATCAAGGAAAGATTCAAATTGGCTTGCCATAACTCCAAATACAAGGAAAATTGCAACAAGAATTATTATAATAAGTTTAATTCCATATTTCATAAGGTTTGCATAATCACCTGAGAACTCAATTATAAGTCCCTCTTCTGCAGGGATCTCCTCTTTGATCATTTTTTCAATTTTAACAGCTATTTTATTTAATGATGTGCCTGGAACTGTTCCTGCAGTTACATGAACCGTTCTTGTCTGATTTTCCCTAATAATTGAGACTGGCCCTTGTGTTCTTTCATATTTGGCAAAGCTGGCAAGGGGAATTCTCTGTCCACTCATATTCATAACAAATATTTTATCCAGGTCTGGCAGTTCATTCCTGTCTTCATCATCCAGAATAATTAAAATATCATATTCTGAACCTCCATCCCTATACCTTGATGCAGCTATTCCATCAATACTTGCTTTAATTTCCTGGCCTACAGAGTATATATTCAAACCAAAAGTGTAGAGTTTGTCTCTATCTATTAGTATTTCAACCTGGGGTAGGCCATCTTTTATATCTACCAGAGGCTCAGTTACTTCAGGGAAACGTTCTTCGAGTAACACCTGTATTTTCTCTGCAATCTGCTTTGATTTTTCAAGGTCTTCAGTCTTTATTAAAATATCAACCGGGCTGCTTTGAAATCCTCCACCCATATTACTGGAAAATGAAAAAACAGCTGAAGGGAAATCGTTAAAATGAGCTCTAAGTTTTTCTTTTACCAGGTCTGAATTATCAATTCTATCCTTAAAAGCTGGCAAATTTACCCTTACTGTTCCTTTGTGAGTTTCTGCAGTACCCAGAAAACCCATAAAGCTTTTACTTCCAGCCTGAATAATTATTTCCTTATACCCATTTATTTCTTCTCTGATTATTGATTCAAATTGGAGTAAAACCGATTCAGTTTCATGAAGCCTTGTCCCCTGGGGAAGTTCTACAGAGACCTGAATTGTATCATCCATCTGTGAAGGCATAAATTGAAAACCTGCCAATGGTATAAGTGCCATACTTCCTGCAAATAAAATAATAATTGATATAATAGTAATAGTTTTATGCTTTAAAACTTTGGCAACAGTTTTTTTATATAGATTATCAAGGCCTGTAAAAAGTGATTCCATTATATTATCAATTTTTTTAAGAATACCTTTTAATGGTCTTTGCTGTCTGCTGGATATTGGCAGATAATGACTTGCAAGGACAGGAATAAGGGTAACTGCTACTATAAGAGATGCTGTAAGTGATATTACAACTGTAAATGAGAGACCTGAAAAAAGTTCTCCATAAATATCCAACTGATCTTTAAATATAATAATAGGTGCAAATACACATATTGTTGTTAATGTAGATGTTGTTATGGCATTTATCATCTCCTGGGAACCCAGTATAGCAGCAGAGCTAAGTTTTGCCCCCTTTTCCCTGTATCTGAATATATTTTCCAGTATTACAATGGAGTTGTCTACAAGCATACCTACTCCCAGAGCAAGCCCGGCCAGGGTCATAATATTTAAGGTTAAACCTGCAAAATACATAAACATCAGTGTGATAATTAGAGAAATTGGTATTGTTAAACCAATAATAAAGGTTGCTTTTAAGCTCCTTAAAAATATAAAAAGAACAATAATTGCAAGTATTGCTCCAATTATTGCAGTTGAAGAAACCTGATTTATTGAGCTTTTAATTATATCTGTTGTATTAAAAATTTCACTTACAATAATTCCGGAAGGCATCTCTTTATTTATTTTTTTTAATCTGGCTCTAACATTTTCTGCAATTTGTACAGAATTTGTACCACTTTGTTTTTGGACAATAATCTGTACCCCCGGGGTGCCATTTATATAAACCAGGGTATCTTCGTTTTTATATCCATTATAAACATTTGCAATATCTCTAAGACGAATTTCTTTTACAGAAGAAGGTTCCATAGACATTGGGTTTGGAATACCGCCTTTGTAACTAATAACTGTATTTTTTATATCATCGATACTTTCATATTCACCTGAAGTAGTTACAAGGAGGTTTTTATTATCTGAGAGGATGCTTCCTGCAGATATTTGAAAATTCTGACCCCTAAGCATATTTGCAACCTGAGTCAGGGTTAGTCCATAAGCTTCAAGTCTATTTTGAGGTATTTCAACTCTAATTGCTTTTTCCTGACCACCTGTTACACTGGTTAAACCAACCCCTTCCACCTGTTCTATTCTGGGACGTACAATATTTTCACCAATCTCACGCAACTCATCTGGAGTTCTGTTCCCGGAAACTGACAGCCCCAAAATAGGGATCATGGAAGGATCAAATTTAAAAATAATTGGTGAATCTGCATCTTCCGGTAACCACCGTTTTAGCATGTCTAAACTATCTCTGATATCTGAAGATGCGTCTGACATATCAGCACCATAGGTAAACTCCACAATTATAGTACTTGTACCTTTTGCAGAAGTGGATGTTATTGTTTCTACTTTACTTATGTTACTTATAGAGCTTTCAATTGGTCTGGATAGAGTCTTTTCTATTTCCTCGGGACCTGCTCCGGCATAAGTGGTCATAATAACAAGAATAGGTGGTTCAATTTCCGGATAAAGATCAATAGCAAGATCTGTAGTTGTATAAATACCCAGTCCTATTAGAAGAACGAAAATTATAAAAACTGTAGTTGGTCTGCCAACAACTTTTTTTGCAATACTCATATTTTATTCCCTTTAATCTACTATATCTGTGCTATCAATAGGAGTAATAGTGCTAATTACCTTTATTGGAGAATTGTTATCAAGCAGAGTTTGACCTCTGATTACTATTTCTTCTCCTCCATCAAGACCTTTAATAATTTCCAGTTGATTATCTATTCGAAGACCGGAGATTACTTCTCTTTTTTCTGCAAGCTGTCTGTCAGAAGAGGGGTCCTCTTTAATTACAAATACATAATTTTCTCCAAACCTCTTTATTAAGGCTTCTGCTGGAATTTTTACGATATCTTCTTTCTCTTCTGTAATAAGCTTAACCACAGCAAACATGCCTGCCTTTAGTAATGATTTTGGATCTTCAAGTTTTAGTTTAATTTTCATGGTTCTTGAAATATTATCCACTACAGGGCTAAGTTCACTTATACTGCCCCTAAAAATTTCACCAGGGAATGCATCTGTTTTAATTACTGCCGGAAGTCCTATTCTCATTTTAGAAATAAATCTTTCTGCAACATAAAGTATAACTTCCAGTTCATCCATTTTACTAATTTTTGCTATGGGAAAATTAGGTGCCACAACACTGCCTATCTGGACGGGAACCTGAGTAACAGTTCCGGATATTGATGCTTTTACAGGGCTTGCAGCAAATGTCATACCTGGTCTGGAAGGATCAACTTCTGCAATAACCTGATCTTTTTGTACTGTGTCTCCTACTTTTACATAAAGAATTTTCAATTTCCCTGCAGTATCAGCAAAAGTATCTACAGTTGTTTTTGCAGCAATATCTCCATTAAGTTGTAGATAATCTTTTATTTCTCCTTTAACTGCCAGAGTTGTACTGACAGCAAAGGAGGTAACTGTTTCCTCTTCACTTTTTTTAGAAGTTTCTGCGGCTTGCTTATTACAGGCACTGAAAAACAGCAGTGAAATTATTGTTATTACTGTTATAGATTTTAATTTTTTATTCATTTGAAACGTCCTTTATTTCTTCCAGTGTGGCATTTAAAGCATATTCCAGATCGAGTAATCCGGTTATATAGTTATATTTTTCTTTTAAAACTTCCAGTTTAGCTGTATTCAGATCTCTTTCAGCATCTTTAACTTCAAGAAGTTCTTTGCTTCCGGCATCATAGGCCTCCTGAGATAGCCTATAGGCTTCGTATGCAAGACTAATATTTAGAATGAGTGTTTCAAGTTGCTCCATAGATTTATTAAGTTTCATTACAATGGTTTTTATTTCCATCTCTGCTCCAACGTTTGCCTGAGCAATACCTAATTTTAACTGTGTTATTCCATCTTCCATATCTTTTATACCAACTTGAGTTTTTGACCAGGGAAGGAATGAGTCCAGAGACATTGCCAGTGTTATTCTAAACATTCCGCTTTGTTGGCTCCAGTTATCTCCTATATCTTTAAACCAGTTATTTTCCAATGGATCATTCTGAAATGCAGGATCAAAATTTAAACCAAACATAAGCATTGGTGTCATTGTCTGAAGTTGTAAACCGGCTTTTGCATTTTCAAGACTCTGAACAGTTTTATTCATTGACTTAATATCCAGTCTACCACCTAAAAAATAACCGGTTAGTTTTTCTGTATCCAATTCTATTGGATTTATTACAATATCTCCTTCCAGGCTAATGTTTGTATCCAGGTCTATTCCAAGAAGCATTTTGAAACCATTCAGCATTGTTTCATAACCCAATTTCATTTCTGAAAAGGCAGGTTTTAGGTTTTCATAACCAACCTGGGCGGATAAAACAGAAAGTTCAGGAACCAGGCCATTACTGTAATTGATTTTTGCCTGTTCCAATCTGCTATTAGCAGCTTCTATGTTTTGTTCCATAAGCCAAAGATTTTCTTCGAAAACGAGAATATTGTAGAAGTTCTTTTTAACATCCCTTTGCAGTTGCTTTAAGGCTATTTCATAAGATATAAGACCTGCTTCATAATCCAGCTTTGTTCCTTTCATCTCCTTGAAAAGTGCATAACTCAGGTTTAGAGAAAAATCGAGACCTGCTGAAAGGCCCCAGCGGGGAAGATCATATCCTACTGATAGAACATCCGAATAATTTGTACCTACGCCTGGAATAACTGTTTCTAAACCGGAACCTACAAGTGATGTTCCTGATTGTTCCTGATTCCATCTCATCATAGTACTGCTTACCTGAACAGTTGGAATAAATCTGTTCCAGGAAAGATCGCTTGCCCTTTTTTTTATATCAACATCAATTCTGCTGCTTTTAAGACCCAGATTATTTTCCAGGGCAAGTTCTACAGATTTATCAATATCCAGAACTACTGTTTCAGCTGAAATAATGGTTATAGAAAAAAGGTATAAAACTAAAACAGATAATATTTTTTTCATTATTTACTTCCTTTAAATCCATACAAAAAAAGTTGATGAATTTTTCTAATACGAAAATTTACATTTTCAGGGGTACTGTTTTTTCCCAAACATTCCCATAATCCATGTATAAGTATAAAACTGAGTCCTTCAGCTATAATATCCGGTGGAAAGTTTAGAGGGTTGAAACTTGTTGTATTTGTTACAATATTTATATATTCAGAAAATTTTTCAAGCTTTTGATTATAAGGTTTTACAGGTTTATTCAAAAACTGATATCTTAACCAGTTCATAATTGTGAAAATTGATGGTTTTAGAAGGAAATAGGAGCTCATAACATAAAAAATAGAGTAGAGCTGTTCTTCAAAGGATTCAAATTTGGTAATTCTTTCAACCACTAATTCGTTTAAGCGTTCTCTTTCACTATCAACTACATCTGCTATCATCTGGTCTTTATTATCAAAATAAAAATAGAGACTGCTTTTACTCATACCCAGATGGTCTGCAATAGCGTCTACAGTAGTATCCCATATTCCTTTTTCTGCTATAACTTCAGAGACTGCTGTAAATATTTTGTTAAATGGCAGGATATCTCTCTTATCAATTTTGCATATATTTTCAATCAATTCATAATCGATTGATATGCTCTTCCCATTTTTTCTCTTTAATCCGTGGCGGCCAATAAATTGAATTGCTTTGACCATTTGATCAATCTCTTTTTTTGTAAATATTGTTTTACTAAAAAGTTTTTGATTAAGGAGAAACCCTCCAACAGAAAGGATAAATCCGGAAATTGATTGTGCTTCAATTTCAGATAAACCAGATTTTTTTAATAACACCGGACTTAGGAAATTTTCTTCATCACCAACAACCTCTTTGAACAACAGTTCTATATCCTGTTTCATATTAATTAGTTTGAGTACCAAAAACCTATAATAATTATAATTTTCTGCAAAAAATCTTACTCCGCTTTCTGTGTAGCTTATAAGAAGTTCCTCTGGAGTTTTATTTTTTTCTGATTTAGAATTTTTCAGAAGTTCCTGATATTTTCCAATGAAATCATTTTTCATTGCCAGTAAGATGGCATCTTTATTTTTGTAATACCGGTACAGAGCCGGTTTTGTCATTTCAAGGGCAGTGGCCAGGGAGGAGAGTGATGTATTGTAGAAGTAGTTATTTCCCCAGACTTTAAAGGCAGTATCTACTATTAATTGAGCTTTCAGTTCCCTTTTATTCATAATGACCTTTCTTGTTTTGTTACCGAACGGTCGGTAACTTTTTAGAAGATAATGAATTTTTTAATTTATGTCAACAATACTGTAAATTTATGTAGCTCATGTTACAATTATAAAAATTTATTACGCTAAAGGATATTTTTATAATAATGGATACTATAAAAGCAATTCTTTCAATTGATTTGGGAACTTCCGGTCCCAAGGTCGCATTATTTACTGTAGATGGTGAAGCTGTTGATTATGATTTTTCTCCAACAAAATATACCCTTCTACCAGGAGGTGGTTCTGAGCAGGATCCTGAAGAATGGTGGTCTGCAATTAAAACAGCATCTGCAAAATTATTTTCAAGAAACAGTAGTCTTAAGAATAAAGTTGAAGCAATAAGTGTTACAAGCCAATGGTCCGGTACTGTGGCAGTTGATAAAACTGGTAAACATCTTATGAATGCCATTAACTGGATGGATTCCAGAGGAGCAACCCAGGTAGATAGAATTACTAACGGGGCAATTAAAATAGAGGGTTACGGTATTTCAAAATTAGCTACATGGCTGCAATTGACAGGAGGAATACCCTCCCATTCAGGTAAAGATCCTATAGCTCATATATTATTTATTAAAGAAAACTTTCCTGAAATATATAATAAAACCTATAAATTTTTGGAACCTAAAGATTATCTTAATCTCAGGCTGACCGGAAATTTTGTAAGTTCCTATGATACAATGATCCTTCACTGGCTGACAGATAACAGAGATATAAATAATATTCATTATTCAAATAAGTTATTATCTATGGCAGGGATAAACAGGGATAAATTGCCTGATATGGTTGATGCCAGTGATATAATTGGTACTCTTAGCGGTAAAGCTGCAGAAGAGTTGGGATTATCCGGGAAAATAAAAGTTATTTCAGGAACCCCGGATGTAAATTCAGCTGCTATTGGTTCCGGAGCAATTTCCGGAAAACATGCCCATATATATATTGGAACATCCTCCTGGATGGCATCCTATGTACCATTTAAAAAAACTGATCTGTTTCATAATATGGGTTCCTTTCCCTCTGCACTTAAGGGGAAATATCTAATTATCAATGAACAGGAAACAGCTGGTGAATGTATTAATTATCTTAGAGACAATATTTTTTTTCATGATGATATTTTGAATACAAAAGCTCCGGATAATTATTATGAATTAATTAATGATCTGGCAGGAGAGTCTCTTCCCGGGAGTAACAATTTGATATTTACACCATGGCTCTATGGTGAAAGATCCCCTATTGATGATCGTTACATAAGGGCTGGTTTTTATAATCTTTCACTGGAACACACCAGAAAAGATATAATTAGGGCAGTATTTGAAGGTGTTGCATTTAATAACAGATGGCTTCTTAAGTATCTGGAGAAAATTGCTGGTAATCAATTTGAATATATAAACTTTATAGGTGGTGGTGCAGAATCAAATTTATGGAGTCAGATATTAGCAGATGTACTTCAAAGAGAGATTAGGCAGATTGATTCTCCTATTCTTGCAAATGCCCGGGGAGCTGCTATGCTGGCTTTAATTGGGTTAGGATATATTACTGCAGAAGATATTCCGGGGAAAATAAAGGTTAAAGCATATTACAGACCAAATACAAAAAACAGAAATATCTATGATAGACTTTTTAATGAATATCTGACAATTTATAAAAATAATAAAAATATGTACAAACGATTAAATAATGGAAGGTAATTAAAATAATGAGTGTAAAAAATAAATTTTTTGGTGTACTTGAGAAGACAGCAAAAAAAATACCCATGGTCAGTCATAAAATGGATAAAGAGTATGACAAAATGCTGGGTGAAATAGAGAAATCTGCAAAACCATATAAAAATATGGAAAGTTATCCTTCCATTCCTGAGACAGGGATATCACATGAGGATATTTTATCTGTAATGACAGATTTCCAGCAGAAAGAGGAAGGAAAATGGAAAGATGGTTTTGTTTCCGGTGCTGTTTATAATGGTGATCAAAAACATATTGATTTCTTAAATAAAGTATACGCGTTAAATTCTCAAAGTAATCCTCTCCATTCCGATATCTGGCCGTCAATTAGTAAATATGAGGCAGAAATTGTTTCAATGACAGCAAATATGATGCATGGAAAAGAAGTTTCCGGAACAGATGAAGTTTGTGGAGTGGTTTCCTCTGGTGGAACAGAGAGTATTATGCTTGCAATGAAAACATACAGGGACTGGGCCAGGAAAAAGAAGGGCATTAAAAAACCCGAAATGATTGTACCTGTTACAGCCCATGCTGCTTTTGATAAAGCATCACAGTACTTTGGAATAAAAATGGTTCATGTAGATGTGGATTCGGAATACAAGGCCAAAGTAGATGAAGTAAAAAAAGCAGTAAATAAAAATACAATAGTAATAGTTGGGTCAGCTCCGACATTTCCTCATGGCATTATTGATCCAATACAGGAGATGTCTGAAATTGCTCTTAAAAATGAGATTGGTTTTCATACAGATGCCTGTCTTGGTGGATTTGTCCTACCATGGGCAGAGAAACTTGCATATAATGTTCCCTTATTTGATTTCAGACTCCCTGGAGTTACATCTATGTCAGCAGATACCCATAAATATGGATATGCTGCAAAGGGTACGTCTGTGGTTTTATATAGAAATTTGGAATTACGCCACTATCAGTTTTATACAGCTACTGACTGGCCCGGAGGATTGTATTTTTCACCAACATTTGCCGGAAGCAGACCTGGCTCTTTAAGTGCTTCCTGCTGGGCAAGTCTGTTATCTGTTGGAGAAAAAGGATACATGGACTCTACAAAAAAAATACTTCAGGCTGCTGATAAGATTAAAAAGGGTATTGGTGAAATACCTGAACTAAATATTCTGGGAAATCCTTTATGGGTTATATCCTTTGCTTCAAAGGAACTGGATATATATCAGATTATGGATGCAATGACCCGAAAACAATGGAGTTTAAACGGTCTCCATAAACCTTCGGCAATTCATATTGCTCTTACTCTAAGACATACCCAGGAGGGTGTTGCAGAAAGATTTATCGAGGATTTAAAACAGTCGGTGGCAGAGATAAAAGCAAACCCTAAAACTGAAGGTGGTATGGCACCAATATATGGTCTTGCTGCTAAAATTCCTTTTAGAGGTGCCATCAGTGATCTTTTAAAAAGATACCTGGATATTTTATATAAAATTTAA
>JAOZPU010000172.1 GCA_029932585.1 Spirochaetia bacterium
GTTCTGCAAAAAAACAGTGGACATTGTTTCCAAATATATGCTTTAGACCAAAAGTAATCCCTCCAGGAGCTCCGCCGACACCACAGGGAATATAAACAAAAAGAGGATGTTCTGCATTAACAGAAATATTCTTCTCTTTTAATTGACTAAAAAGCATTGATGCAGCAGCACTGTAACCAAGAAACAGGTCCACAGAATTTTCATCATCAATAAAATAAATTCCTTTTTTTTCATTGGCAGACAATCTGGCAGCCCTGCAGGCTCCTGAATAATCAGACTCGTGCTCTATAACAGCAGCACCAATTTTTCTCAACTTTTCTTTTTTCCACTCTTTGGCATCTATGGACATATGAACTGTAACACCAAAACCAAAGGCACGACCCATTAAACCAATACTTAGGCCTAAATTCCCCGTACTACCAACAACAAGTGATCTGGTAGAAAAGAGGGAATGGATATCCTTAACAGATTTATTTACAATATTGGAAATTGAAAGACCATGCTGAGATAGAATTTTTTCTACAATTACAAAAACTGCATAAAACCCACCCCGGGCCTTTATAGATCCGGAGACAGCCAGGGAATGATCACCTTTAATATAAAAATTGTTAATTGTAGTGGAGTCTTCTGAAATAAATACTTCTGCCATCTTAGAAATATTAATTAGTTCTGAATCAATTATTCCTTCTGAAGCTATCAGCTCCGGAAATAGTTTAATAAGTAATGGTGCAAATCGTTGCATTCGATCTTCAGCATCATGAATATCATCTAAAGTAAGCGATTGTATGCTAAGAGATTCTTTGGTATTTGATTTATTTTGATTTATCCATAAAACAGGTTTTTTATTTTTAATCATATTTAAAGTATTCATAATTAAGTTATCTTATTAATTACACACAGAATCAATACAAAATTTTAAATAAAAACACGCCCTCTTTCAATGAAAGAGGGCGTGAAAAGGAGATGAGAAAAATTTTACTCTGGTTAACTGCTTACAACCAGTATTATAATATCTACTTTAACCATGTTTTTTAGAAATTCCAAAGGTAAATGCAAGAGCTGCTACAAGAACACTACCCTTAATAAAATCCTGCCAGAAATACTGCATACTAAGCATGGTAAGACCATTCATAAGCATACCAATAAATATTGCACCAACAATTGTGCCAAAAGGGTTAGGTTTCCTTGCACCAAGAACTGCAAAACCAATTAAGGCTGCACCAATAGCATCCATAAGAAGTGTACCCTGGGAACCAACATCCCCTCGACCAACTCTGGCTGCAAGAAGAATACCTGCAAGGGATGCAATAAAACTGGAGGATGCATAGGCAATAACTTTGTATTTATTAACATTTACACCTACAAGTCTTGCTGCTTCAGGATTACCACCAATAGCATAAAATATACGTCCAAATTTTGTCTTTGAAAGTATAATATATACAATAATTGCTACACCAAGCATTATAAGAACAGGTACAGGTATAACTTTTAATATTCTTCCCTGACCTAAGTATTTAAACCCCTCAGAAAAGTGACCCATTGCTTCTCTTCCATTTTTAATTACAGCTCCTCTTCCAATTGAGAGGCCGCCGGAAGGTATATACTGAAGTCCCTGTACCAGGAACATCATTCCAAGGGTTGCCAACAGATCCGGTATCTTTACTTTTACAATTAGAAAGCCAATCAAAAGTCCTACTGCAATACCAATTCCCAAAACAATGAAAATTGTTATAAGCCCACCTAATTCAAGAACAACCATAAGATAGGCAGAAATCATTACAGAAAGAGCTGCGGTAGAACCAATAGAGAGATCCATTCCGTCTGTAATTAATACAAATGTTTCTCCCAGTGCCATAGTTCCAAATATACAAACACTAAGTAGTATATTAAAAAGATTTCCTGCCGAAATAAACGCAGGTTCAAGTATTGAAAACATTGTAAAAAGAACTCCCATGACTATAAGAAAGCCCCATTTTATAGAAAAATCTGTTATATTAAACTTTTTCATTAAACTACTCCTTTGGTTACATTGCCGACCAGGCCTGGTTCTAAAATTTCTTCAAGTGTCTGGGATGTCAGATGGATAAGCTTTTCCTTATCTATTTCACCCGCTTCCTGTTCACCTACCATAACACCATGATTAAAAACAATTACCCTGTCTGATATATCAATAACTTCATCCAGATCCGTTGCGATAACTAAAGCTGTACTTTTACCAATATTTTTTCGTAAATACTGGCCTATTTCACTTCGGGATTTTACATCAACTCCCTGAAAGGGTTCATCCAGAATTACAAGATTTGATTGTGTCATAAGCCAACGGGCTACAATTACTTTCTGTTGATTACCTCCGGAAAGACTAAGTATGGGAGAGTCTTCACTCTCACATTTAACCGTCATTGCTTTAACCATTCTTTTTGCTTCCTTTCGCTCTTTTCTGGTATTAAGAACAAAAGCTTTATTAGTAAACATATCGAGAAAAGGCATATTTATATTTTGTCTAATTGAAAAATCAGGAAAGACAGCATTATTATTTCTATCTTCAGGAACCATAAATATTCCCTTTTTTATAGCAGCTCCAATATTTTCAGGTTCATACAATTCACCATTTATATACATTTCACCACTAATTGGTTTTACATCACCAAACAAAACAGCTGCGAGTTCAGATTTTCCTGCACCAATAAGTCCAGTAAGGCCAAGAACTTCACCCTCGTATATTTTCAAATTAAGACCGGGTTTACCTTCCTGAACCACAAGATCTTTAAGTTCCAGTTTTACAACATTTTTATTAACTTTTACATCTTCTTTTTTAACAGGTTCCTGTTCAATATCACCAACCATAGCATGAACAATATTTTGTACACTAAAGGGTACAACAAGTTCTCCTGCAACCTTGCCATCCCGAAGAACTCCAACCCTGTCTGCTAAACGGGTTATCTCATGTAGCCGGTGGGATACATAAACAATAGAAACACCACTGTCTCTCAATTTCAGCAGAGTACTAAAAAGACGTTCTGCTTCTTTTTCAGAAATTGAAGATGTGGGTTCATCCAGAATTAACAATTTCGGATTTGAAGCAAGTGCTCTTGCAATACTTATCATCTGCCTATCACTCTGTGGTATAGAGAAGACTGGTGCATCCATATCCAGATAGTCAAGATCCATAAGAGAGGCTATCTCCAATGCCCTTTTTCTAATAGCCGGATAATTATACAAAATAGGCTGATCCGGTGAGAGCATCTCCTCTAAAGCAAGATTTTCTGCCACAGTCATGGTCTGAATAACGCCCTGATTAATAATCTGGTGTACAGTCTGTATACCATAATCATAGGCTTCTTTTGGAGAATTAAGATCCACTTCTTTATTATCAATTATAATCTGGCCTTCATATCCACTATGATATCCGCAGATAATTTTTATGAGAGTAGATTTACCAGCACCATTTGCACCAACAAGTGCTAAAAGTTCCCCTGGATAAAAGTTAAAATCAACATCATCCAGAGCTCTGGTTGCCCCGAAGGACATTCCAATATTTTTTACCTCTACGATGGGTTCTTTATTCATAACAAAACTCTCCTACTCCTTATTGTAAAGGAGAAATCTCCTTAGCGATAGCAATAACTTCCTGAATAGAGTTTAAAGAATCAGCTTTCAAAACAAATTGCTTTCCAATTTTAAGAGCTAATCTATCAAGAGCAGATCTGGCGACCGTGTCCTCAATATCCGCAATATCAGAAACCTTTGCAAGACCAAGGGTTCTCCTTATCATAACACTACCGGCAATACCTATGGCATCTTTAAAAATTCTAAGATTTTCAGCTTCCCTCAGCATCTTAAATGCATCCTTACCACCTGGATAATCCCACATAGGATATTTATCCTTCTCTTCTTTCTCCTGCCAAAGTTTATCATACTTAACAGTAAAACCTTCCCATATTTCTGCTATTGCATCCAGAACCCATTTTCTATAATCATATGGTTTATTTCCAAGCTGAATTTGCCTGTAACTTTGTGCAATGTAAGCTAGAAACAAATTTCCAAGAAGAAGACCAATATCAAAACCTGCAGGACCATAAAATGCAAATTCAGGATCAATAATATAGGTCTCTTCCTCATTGGCCATAATTGAACCAGTATGAAGATCTCCATGAAGAAGTGCTTCTGCATTATTCATAAACTTGTAACGAATAAGTGCAATTTTCACCTTCAGTTCATTATCTTCCTGAATATCAGCAAGATCTTCCTCTGTCAGCCCGGGAGTGTAAGTATTAGTATCACTCTTATAAAGAGGATATGAAAAAATAAAGTTCTCTGTAAGATTACAAAGATCTTTATTTATATATTTCTCAACCATCTCTTTTTTTGAAGCTGTATCATGATGAGGCCATTTTTCTGTTTTACCAGCCATACCCCAATCCGAAGATCGAAAAAGCATCTCTGCAAGAAAAGTTGAAACATGGTCAGGCATTTTAGGAAACTTCTTTCCTAAATTCATTTCACCACGAATAATTGTATGTTTATTAAGATTCTGCATAATAACAAGAGACATCTCGTTATCTGCATAATATATTTCAGGAACAAGATTGGGGCAAAACTCATACTGCTGACGTAATGCCATTACTTCAAATTCCATCCTCTCTATATCCAGAGGCCAGGATTCACCAACAACCCTTAAAAAAGGAACTGCCTGTTTTAAGATAATAGTCTCAACCGGGTTGGAATCATTTGTAACTATATAAACATAGTTAAGGTTTCCATCCCCTACTTCCTTAATACCTATATTGTCAAAGGAAGAAAATATCTTTTTCATAGGTTCCAGATTTTTCACATAATCAAGAACCAGTTCTTCTGTTAACTGTACATATGCCATTTTTAACTCCCCTTTAGCCAAAAGCCTTTTTAAGATTTTCTTTAAAAGGAGCTTCTACTAATCCTTTATCTGTAATAAATCCTGTAATAAGCTCATTGGGAGTTACATCAAATGCAGGATTTCGAACTTTCATACCCTCAGGGCCGGTTCTCCTCTCACCAAAGAACAGTACTTCTTCAGGATCACGTTCTTCTATAACAATTTCTCCACCTGTTTCTGTTTCAAAATCTATTGTAGAAGAGGGACAGGCAATATAAACAGGAATATCAAAATGTTTTGCAAGTATTGCTACACCCATAGTACCTATTTTATTAGCAGTATCTCCATTTGCTGCAACTCTGTCAGTTCCAACAATTACAAGATCAACTTCACCTTTACTCATCATAAAAGCAGCCATATTATCAGTTATTAGGGTAACATCCACACCAGACTGCTGAAGTTCCCAGCTGGTCAACCTTGCTCCCTGAAGAAGAGGTCTTGTTTCATCTGAAAATACTTTAAAAGTTACGCCATCTTCGTGAGCCAGATACATAGGAGCAGTTGCGGTTCCAAGTTCAGAAGTTGCAAGACTTCCTGCATTACAGTGGGTTAGAACACCCATTCCATCCTTAATTAAGCCCTTACCATTCAGGCCGATATTTTTACAGATTTTTTTATCTTCTTCATGTATAGCAATAGCTTCCATCTCAAGGGTAATATAAATATCCCTGGAGCTGGATGAAGGCTTATCTTTTACTTCTGTATTCGCTTTGGCAACCATTCTTTTCAAAGCCCAGCTTAAATTAACTGCTGTAGGTCTGGAAGAGTCCAGATAATCCGCACTTTTCTTAAGCTCTGCTAAAAACTCTTGCACAGGAAGATCCGTTTTATCCTTAATACCGTAGAGTACGCCATAGGCTCCTGCAATACCAATTGCCGGTGCACCACGAACTTTCAGCTTCTTAATTGAATCCCAAACCTGTTCTATACTTTCCTGTTTCTCACTGACAACCTCAACAGGAAGCAG
>JAOZPU010000173.1 GCA_029932585.1 Spirochaetia bacterium
TTGGACATGCCCATCTTGACCTTGCATGGCTGTGGCCGATAAGGGAAACCAAAAGAAAAGGAGCCCGTACTTTTGCGACTGCCCTTGAATTGATGGAACGTTATCCTGATTATATTTTTGGAGTTAGCCAACCCCAACTTTTCCAGTGGATGAAAGAATCTTATCCCTCTCTGTATGAAAAAATAAAAAGGCGTATAAAGCAGGGGAGGCTGGAAGTTCAGGGGGCTATGTGGGTCGAGGCTGATACTAACATCCCCTCTGGAGAATCTCTTATTCGTCAGCTGTTTTATGGAAAGGAGTTTTTTAGAAATGAATTTGGTAGGGAAATAAATTATCTCTGGGAGCCCGATGTATTCGGCTACAGTGCTGCCCTTCCCCAGATTCTTAAAAAAAGTGGTGTTGATTATCTTATAACCCAGAAATTATCCTGGAATTTAATAAATAAATACCCCCATCATTCTTTTAAATGGAAGGGAATTGATGGTTCTGAAGTTCTGATCCACCTGTTGCCCGAAGAGACATATAATGGATCTGCATCCCCTGGGGCAGTTGTAAAAATGGAACAGAATTATCTGGACAAGGTTATATCTGATCAATGCCTTATGGCGTTCGGTATTGGTGATGGGGGAGGAGGTCCGGGAGCGGAACACCTCGAAAGGCTTAAAAGAATGAAAAATCTGGCAGGCCTGTGTCCTGTTGAACAGAGGACAGTTGTGGATTTTCTGTCAATATGGGAAAAGGACAAGGATCGTTTCGCAATATGGGATGGAGAACTCTATCTTGAAAGACACCAGGGGACATTTACAACACAATGTAAAAACAAGTGGTATAACCGGCAAATGGAGATAAGACTGCGTGAGCTTGAATGGAAAGCTGTCCTTTCCGGACTTGTATTTGGTAGTAAATATCCTGCAGAAGCACTTGAACGCATCTGGAAGGAGGTCCTTTTGTATCAATTTCATGATATTCTTCCAGGTTCTTCAATAAAAAGAGTTTATGATGAATCTCTAGAGCGTTATGAACTTATGTTTAAAGAAACAGAAAAACTAATCTTAGACCTTGAATCCAATATTATTAAGAACATCGATACCTCAAATAGTAAAAACCCCTATGTTATTCAAAACTCCCTTTCCTGGAATAGGGAGGAGTGGGTAAGCTTAGAAAATACCTGGAGAAAAATCCTGGTACCGGCGATGGGCTATATTGTAATAGACGGAGTTTCAGCTGACACGCTTGTTTCAGACCAACCGACAGTCTTGGTTAATAAACTTGAAAATGAGTTTCTATTAATTATTTTCAATGATGATGGAAGTATAAAAAGTATTATAGATAAGGAGTTTCAACAGGAATTCCTTTCACCGACACGTATGGCGAACTGTATTTCCATATATGAAGATGACGGGGATGCCTGGGATTTTTCTCTTAACTACCGTGAAAAGAAATCGGATGTATTTGTTTTAATGAGATCTGAAACTGATGTTGACGGCCCGAAAGCAACTATTACACATTATTATAAATATAATAAGTCGGAAATGAAGCAGCAGATTGTTCTTATACAGGGAAGCCGTCGTATCGATTTTATTACTTGGATCAATTGGCAGGAACCGGCTAAGATGATTAAAACCAGTTTCCCTCTGGCAATCAAAGCTGACCATGCTGTCTGTGAAATTCAATTTGGAAGTATAAAAAGACCGACCCACTCCAATACAACATGGGAGATGGCGAAGGAAGAGGTTCCTGCACAAAAATGGGTTGATATCTCCAGTCACCATTATGGTGTGGCCTTGTTAAACGATTCCAAATACGGTTATAGGATTAAGGACAGCACACTTGAGTTAACCTTGCTACGTTGTGTCCGATATCCGGGTCCGTTAATAGGCAAGGAGGATGCATCAGATAGAATCTCCGGTTATACCGATCTGGGCGAACATAACTTTACCTACTCTTTGTTTCCCCATCTTGGTGATTATATTGAGGGTGCTGTTGTGCAAGCAGGTTATGAGCTGAATAATCCCCTTAAAATTCAGCATTGCTCATCTGGTAATGGTCATTTGCCATCATCTTTTTCTTTCTTGGCTGTTGAATCACCATCGGTAATTATTGAAACGGTGAAAAAGGCTGAAAATGGCAGTGAAATTATAGTTCGCCTTTATGAAACCGCCGGTGAGCCGTGTAATACCACTCTGCAATTGAACTTTCCAGTTACGAAAGCTTTGCTTGTTGATCTTATGGAAGAACCAATTGGTGAAATTCCTGTAATTAGGGGGAGGGTTGAATTGAATTTCACTCCTTTTGAGATTTTGACAATAAAAGTGTCAGTTGACATAGTAGAAGTCAATCGCTTATAGGGGATACTTAGAAATATTCATATAGGATATTCTATTTATTTTTGACAACAAGTAACAGGAAAACTGAATTGTTAATCAGGAGAAAAGAATGGAAACAAAATACAAAGCTCACATTATTTCCCATACCCACTGGGACAGAGAATGGTATTTGAACAGTAAATATACAAACCAATGGCTTGTTCCTTTTTTTAACAATCTATTTAACATGTTTGAAAAGGAAGATGAATATATTTTTGTTCTTGATGGACAGATGTCCATGATTGAGGATTTTTTTGAAGAACTGAGTAAATCAGGTGTAAGTGCCAACATATATAAGCAAAAAATAAGGATATATGTTAAACAGAAGAGATTGTTTATTGGTCCCTACTATCTTCAGCCCGATTGGCAGTTATTAAGCGAAGAATCTCTTGTGAGGAATATGCTGATAGGTAATCAGATTGCATCTGATTTAGGTGGAGTAATGAATGTCGGCTGGATGATGGATAATTTTGGTCAGATATCACAAACAGCACAGATTCATAAAGAATTCGGTATGAGGGGTCTCTATGTCTGGCGTGGGGTAGAGATGGATCCTGAAGATGTTCAGTCTGAGTTTTTTTGGGAGTCTCCCGATGGAACCAGTCTCCCTTCTATTTACCTACTTGACAGTTATCGTAATGTCATGCGTCTTGCGGAATATGAGAATATAATGAAGCAGCGGGTTTTAGCTGAAGTAATTAAGTTGAAACCATTTACAACAACAAAAAATATTTTGCTTATGAATGGATATGATCAGGAGATGGTTCCTGATGATATCCAGCCCTTTATTAAAGCCGGGAAGATGGATTCTGAGGATCTTACTGTTTTCCAGAGCAGCCCTGAAAAATATTTAGATGATGTAATGGAAGAGAAACCTTCTTTAATAACCTTAAAAGGAAGTTTGTACAGCGGCAGATTTATTGCGGTCTTCCCCGGTGTAATGTCAGCCAGAATGTATCTGAAACAACAGAATGATGATCAACAGAAAGCACTTGAGAAAAGAGCTGAACCTCTCTCCACTCTTGCATGGGCTTTGGGAGAGGACTATGATGGTCAGCTTCTTACTGAAGCCTGGAAAACTCTGCTAAAAAATCATCCGCATGATAGTATTTGTGGCGTAAGTATTGATGATGTGCATACAGATATGGAGGATAGGACCAGATATGTAAATCAGATGTCATCTTCCCAGATTCAGATGAAACTTAGAAAATTGACAGGATTAATAGATACTTCTGGCATTAAAGCCGAAGAAGCTAAAGTTGTTTTTAATACAGCTTTTTACAAACGTAATGAAGTTGTAAAATTTAGTAATGAAACCTACTTTATAAAACTGCCCTCTATGGGGTTTAAGGTTATTGAGAAATCTTCCAAACCTAGTTTTAGTTTGATATTAGATGGATATACTGTTGAGAATTCTTTGATCATCCTTTCTGTCAATCTCAATGGTTCATTTAATATAAAGTATAAAAGTACTGGCAGAGTTTTTGAAGATCTTGGGATTATTGAAGACAGAGCTGACACTGGGGATGAGTATAATTATTCATATCCGGAATATGACAGAATTATTACCACATCAGACTCTAGGGCGGAAATCTCAATACTCGAAAATAATAGCTTTCGTGTTACTTTCAGGATTAATATTGAAATGGAACTTCCTGAATCGGATACAAATAATCATACAGAACGTAGTGAGATTTTAAGAAAATTGCCAATAGTAACTTACTTAACACTGGATGCTGATTCCCCGATCGTTAAGTGTAGAACTGTTATACGCAACACAGTAAAAGACCATATTCTGAGAGTACTGTTTCCTACGAATATAATAACTGATTATTCACATGCCGGAAGCCCCTTTGATATTACCACTCGGCCGATCCATATTGAAGATTATGATGAATCCTCAATACCGGATGATGTAAGAAAGGTAATAGTAGGTGCCCGGGAGGCAAAACCAAATACAATTTTTCTGAACAGGGAATTTGTAGATCTGAATAATGGCTCTGAAGGTCTTGCTGTTTTATCCAAAGGTCTGCCAGAGTATCAGGTGGTTGATGAAGACAATAAAATTGCTCTGACACTTTTCCGATCTGTAGGCTGGGTAGCAAAAGATATTAACTCCCGGATAGGAGATGCTGGCCCAATGATCTATACTCCAGGTGCTCAGTGTTTAAGGGAAATGTCATTTGAATATGCAGTTTATCCTCATGAGGGAGATGTATATGAAGGCAACGTCTGCCGGGAAGCCGATATTTTCAATTCACCGGTTATCAGACTGACAACAGACAAGCATCAAGGTGTCTTGGGTAAAGATCGATCTTTTTTTAATTTAACAAGTAAAGGGAACAGTTTTAAAGTAACTTCCTGTAAAAGAAGTGAAGATGACAAGTCGGTAATTATCAGGGGTTATAATTCCAGTGAAACAAAGATAGATGTTCGATTGGAATCATTTTTCAGAATTCAGAGGGCTTATTTTACTGATCTTCTTGAAAGTGAAAAAGAAGAGTTGTCTGTAAAGGGGAAGATCGTTTCTTTTGAAGTTCTTTCAAAAAAAATTATTACCATAAAAATTGATATTGATCGGAGGGATTTTTCTCCTTCTTTATGCCATATTGAGTTACTAGAAGATGATAGAGTAAATGAGGATTTTAGTAGTTATAAGTACTGCCCCTCTGTAACAGATGATGATTTTAGTAGTGAAAAACATCGGGCAGAGAAGTTGACAATAGGCCTCGATGATTCTATGACAAGAAGGACTGCACTTGAAGCACAGTTATCTGCAATACTAACGCAGAATCGTGTAAATGAAGTAGAGACTAAGGTTCTTGGGTATAAATTGAATGAAGCCAGAGTTCAGCGGAGGGTGTTTGATTATATTAAGGAGTATGGAGACTCTGAGGTAGAATGATGGATTTCTCATCCCAATAGAGACTGCCAGATAATCGTAGGGGGGCCAAGCAACCCCACCTACATGTAAATCGCCGGTTAGCTCATACTCCTTTTAAAGGAGGAATGTATGGCGAAGAAGCACACATCCAAGGAATGCACTGGTGTTATCCGGCACTCCAACTGACCCGGGGTCGGCACCCGAACTGTACCGGGTAGTCGGCGTCTGAACTGTACCACCATTCGGCAGTCGAACTGTACCACCCCTTCTCATCATTTTGATACTCTCCAGGAAGAAGCACATCCAGGAGGGACAATATGCCGAGGAGGCGCACCATGGCCGAGAAAAGTGAAGTGATCCGCCGGTTACGAGCGGGCCAATCCATCCGAGAAATTAACAGAGAGACCGGTATCCACCGGGCCACTATCCGTTTGGTACAGGAAGCCGCCATACGATTGAATTGGCTGATTCAACAAAAGAGTATTCCAAATGAGAAAAGCATCCTTGAGGCCTTGGGAAACGGTGGCGAAAAACAGAGGTCCAAGAACCCACATCCTCTTGATATCTAGAGCCTGTCCCAAAAGTATGGATTTCTAACGGATAGAAAATTGATTAGTTTT
>JAOZPU010000034.1 GCA_029932585.1 Spirochaetia bacterium
ACAGCTGGTGTTTTTATTGATGATCAGGACGAAATAACCGTAAGTTTCAAATAAACCATTGTTGACCTTGGGCAGCCACATAGGGAACCCTGGCGGGTTTCCTATGGACTGCCCCTACTAAACGGATACTGCCCTGCACCAACAATCAATCATCAAAATCATTTAAATCAAATGCCAAATCCAATTCATCCAAACAATCCAAACCAACAATTTCAGTATCATTCTGTGGAAATCTTAAAACCTCAGTCCCCTTAAACTCCTTTTCAAGGGTTTCACAAATAGATTCATCACCTTTAAATTTATTCAGGATAATATAGGGAATAGTCATCTTTAGATCATTAAGGCGGGTATAAATATCTTTAGATTCGGAAAGAGAGAGTTTATCAGGATTCATAACCACAACAATTTTGGTATTTCTACTATCTTCAAACCGGTCGGACAGCTGCTGATAAGTTACAATTAAATTCTCAATACGTTTAAGAACAGGATCCTTTTCTAATTCTGTCCCTTTTTTCCCATCCTTTATTTTAGTTACAATGTCTTTTTTATTAAGAATCATCTGTCTGAACTTTACAAGTTCCCTTAACCATAAAAGGGAAACAGAGGGGAGAGCAAGAAATTTCAAAGTCAAAGCGGTAGGGGGAGTATCAAATATTACATAATCATAATTGTTATACTTCTTTATAGTATCCTCCAGAGCCAGAAGCACTGCATATTCTTCCAAACCCGGGGAATACTTTAAAGTTTTGAAATACTTATGCAGATTAAATGCTTCCTGATACTTGTACACTTCTTTAAAATCTTTTTCCGTATCTCTAAGATACTTTTTTACCCATTGGTCTAAATTTGTCTCCATAACAGATAAACCAGAAATTATCTCTTTTGGAGAAAAATTAAGCTTGCAATCAAATATATCATGAAGATTGTGAGCTGGATCAATAGAATTAAGAATAACCCTCTTACCAGATTTAGCTAATTTATAAGCAAATAGAGCAGAACTTGTAGATTTTCCAACTCCCCCCTTTCCTGTAAAAAATATTACTTTCATTGATTTTTCTTATACCTCTCCAAGAATATTAGTAATTTCAGCAAGCCCATCATGAGCTGTTGCCACTTTTGTAAATATAAGTTCAAGATCCTTTTCCATCAAAGGAAGAAGCTGTAAGGTAATATGTACAGGAGGAGAAGGCATCCCCGTAAAGGAACCAAATAATAGAAGAGCAAATATATGCTCCATTTCCTCAATTTCATATTCAATTATAGTTGTTGCATTCTCCCTGTTAACAGTTCCCATATCGTGAAAAAAATCAATAATAACAGATACCAGTCTCTTGAACATTAGTCCTGGTTCCACAAGCTGTACATTTTAAGTTCGTTCACAATTTTATCACTAAATGGAAGAGTGCTGTATATACCATAGAGAGCTGCTAATATGGAGCCGTACATATACAACGGAGAAACGATAAAAAGGTATGCACCAGAAGCAGGAATTATTGATACAGCACAAACAACAACCATTTTCCTTTGGTAAATATAATAATCTGAAAGAGTAACCTTTTTCGTTTTTAAATAATTTCCATGAAATGAAGTTCTAAAAAGAACAGGAAGGGCCACTCCAAAGCTAACCGATAACACCAGGAGAAGAATGCCCCAGACACGTATATTCCCTGGAGCTATAATTATTATTCCCATTTGGTGAATTATAACAACAGCAATAAACAGCAGCAGAGGGGAAATAATACTCAACCAAAAAAGGATCCAAAGTCTTTTAAGAATATTCCCGGTATTTTCTTCTGGCATGATCCCTCCAATTTTATATTAAAGAGGCGCAATTACTTGCGCCTCTATTAATAAATATTATTATTTTGAAATTTAAAATTAAGCTTCCTGTTTCTTTGAAAGAGCCATAAGCCCCTCAAAAATAACCCATAAAGCAATAAGTATTATAATCGCATTAACAACTATTAATAATATATTACCTGCTCCAAGGAAATTAGCCTCATTTATAAATAGAGCCCATACAGTCATTATAATCATAAACAGTGCAGGGATTCCAGTAAGAAGATATTTCATTCCACCTTTACCCTTAAGATAAACAGTAAGAACAACAAGAGTAAGACCTGCAAGAGTCTGGTTTACAGCACCAAAGAGGGGCCACAGAGTTAGAGCACCCTTTCCGTTTGCTCCATTATAAAAAGCAAGAATAAGTGCTGTTATAACTGCAAATGCTGTAGCAGCATATTTCCCTTTTAAAAAGCTAATTTTAAAATCACCTGCAAGTTCCTGAATAACGTAACGCTGAAGCCTTGTAGCTGTATCCAGAGTGGTTCCTGCAAATGATGCAACAAAAACACCCATAATTACTATTGCTATTGCTTTTGGAATTCCGAGTACAGATATCATGTTAGCCGAACCTACAACAAAAGCAGCAACCTTAGATCCAAGGCCTGCAGACGCAGCCCATGAGGAATAATGTTCAGTCCAGGCAGCAGCACCTACAAGGATACCCGCATCTTTAGTCTGATAAGCCATACCAATACCTGCTGTTACAGCAATAATTACAAGAGTAGCAAGAGTACCTTCCATTATCATGGAACCATAACCAACAGCTACTGCATCTGTTTCATTTGCTACCTGCTTTGCGGATGTTCCGGAAGCTACTAGAGCATGAAAACCTGAAATAGATCCACAGGCTATAGTAATAAAGAGGAATGGCCACATGGATGGTGCACCTTCAGGATGCATTTGAACTGCAGGAGCAACAATATGAAGATTTCCGGTAAAAGCTGAAGCTAATACCCCAAGAACCAAAAGAACCATTGCAACCATTAATTGCCAGGCATTTATATAGTCACGAGGCTGCAATAGAGTCGTTACCGGCAATGTCGAAGCTATAAATGCATATATTAGAAGTATAATAGTCCAGGTACCTGTTGGCCCCATGGATCCTATAGTAGGAAGAGTTATTGGAATAAAGTGACCCATAACTACAGTTACATACATTAAAAACACAGCCAGGAAGGTTGCGAGATTAACATTCATTCCTTTTTTATACAGGAAATATCCCAGAGTTATTGCAATTGGTATTTCAAACCATACAGGAAATACAGATTGAGGATACATAGAAAAAATAACTGCAATAACAAGACCAAAAATTGCAATTACAATCCACAATTCAAGTAAAACAATAACAAAGAAAATTGAACGTGTTCTCTTATTAATATAATTACCTGTAACCTCAGAAATTGATTTCCCCTGATTTCTTAAAGAAATGACAAGAGCACCAAAATCATGCACAGCACCCATTACTATGGTTCCCACAAGAACCCATATAACTGCAGGCAGCCAACCCCATATTACACCAATTGCAGGTCCAACTATAGGGCCTGTACCAGCTATAGATGTAAAGTGGTGACCAAAAATTATTCCTTTCTTTGTTGGAACATAGTCCATTCCATCTTCCATCTCCACTGCAGGAGTTTTAACCTTGTCGCTTAGATTGAATACTTTCTGGCTAAGAAACTTACCATAAACTTTGTAAGCCAGAATATATCCAACAAATACGATTACCATTAATAAAACAGCATCCATTAGATACCTCCATAATAAATTTGCTTACACTCTATACACAGGGAACCATATAAGGTGAATTTTAGAACGGAATGCCAAAATTCATACATGAAATAACTTTTTAGTTAATTAATCTTTAAGATATGGACATAATTTCTCTGAATTTGCTTATATAACTCCTGGAAACAGGAATTTTCTCATCTACAGCGATCATTTCAAGCTGATAGGTATTGTTAAACCAGATATCTATTTTTTTAATATAATTAAGATTAATTATATACCCCCGGTGGCAACGAAAAAATATTTCATTGTTCAGCAATTCATCCACTGAGGTTATAGATTTTGAAAGTTGGTATTCACCTGCTGTTGTCATTATCTTCACATCTCTGCCCTCAGCAGAAACAGCCACAATATCATCAATTAGAATTGGTTTAAAATGCTCACCAAGGGGAATTGAAATGTACTTTGGAAAAGATTCATCCTTCTGGATTTTTTGTATCAATTTACTGATTGAACTAAAATCCTCTACCCTTTCATACTTTTGTCGTGATAAAAACCTCCTAATACTTTTCTCAAGTCTTTCCCTGCTAAAGGGTTTTAAAATATAATCCAGAGCATTAATTTCAAAAGCCTTTATTGCAAACTTATCATATGCTGTTGTAAAAATAATTCCAGGAACCATATTATTTAACTGAAGTTTTTCTGCAACCTCAAACCCATTCATCTCAGGCATTTTTATATCTAAGAATATTAAATCCGGCATAAAATTTTCGACAAAGTCGAGGGCTTCATGACCTCCTTCAGCGATACCGGAAATGGTAACTTCCGATATTTTTTTTAATAAAAATTCGAGTTCGTCCCTGGCCGGTTTTTCATCATCAACAATTAAAACATTTATCACTTACCTAGCCCCGGAATACGAATTGTTACTTTTGTACCATGCCCCTTCCTGCTCTCAATTGAAAGCCCGTTTTTCTCCCCATATTTAGTAATAAGCCTTTTATTAATATTATTCAAAGCAATTGATTCATCATTGTTGTTTATAAATAAAGTTTTCAGTTGCCCGGAATCCATTCCGACACCATTATCTTCAACAGTAAGAATAATCTTTTTTTTATCCTCTTTTGCCTCTACAAGTATCTCTCCACCATCTTTCTTTACCATAACTCCATGCTTAACGGCATTCTCAACAAGGGGTTGGAGAAGAAAAGGAGGAATATAGAAGTTCAAAGAAGAGGGAATATTAAATTTAACCTGCAGCTTGTCTCCGAATCGGGCTTTCTCTATTTCAAGATAAGCTCTAATATGTTCAATCTCCTGATGAATACTAACTTCTGTTTTTTCCAATTGAAAACTATTTCGAAAAAATAAGCTTAAATTTTGAAGGAGTGTTCTTGCAGCTTCCGGATCTGTTCTAACAAGAGATACAATTGTGTTAATTGCATTAAACAGAAAATGGGGATTTATTTGAGCCTGAAGGGCCTTTAGCTCTGCTCTATCCAGTAACTTAGCCTGTTCCTCAATCATATGAAGTTCAATTTGTGTGGAAAACAACGATCCAAGACCCTTTGCAAGATTTATATCAACTAGTGATATAGTATTTTTTACTTCCCGGTAAAGTTTAAGCGTTCCAATTACAATATCCTCCTGCATTAAAGGAATAACTACTGCAGACTGTAATCTGCAATGTGTATTTGAACAGTGAATCTGTTCTTTGGTGTTAGCAATCTGCAGTTTACGTAATTTTATAGCCTTGATAGTAAGATCAGTCTGAAGTGCTCCACCTGTGGGATGGTGAGACGAACCTTCTCCTACATGGGTAAGTATAGAGTCCCCATCTGTAAATGAAACTGCTGATAAATCTGTATTTTCAAGAATAATTTTTGCTGTTGCATGGGCTGTTTCAGGAGTAAAACCATGCCTGAAATGCTGAATAGATTTACTGGCAATACGAAGAACTATCTCTGCCTGATTGGCAGCAACTCTATCCTCCTCTTTTTTGATACTATTTATAATAGCAATAAAAATACCAATAGCTATGGCATTGGCTCCTATCATAGGAATCGCAATAATCATAACAAGTTCCAGAGCCTCATTAAAAGGGCGTACAATAAGCAGAATAATCAGCATCTGCATAATCTCTGCTGCGGCACCAGCCACTAAAGCAAAAAACCACTTTTCCTCAACTCTCTCTAAACGCTTACTTAATAAACCTCCAAGAAGACCCTCTAAAACAGTAGAGAGCATACATGCAAAGGCAGTAAAACCACCAATATCTATTGCCCATCTGTGAAATCCTGCAATTGCTCCTGCCAGGACTCCAGCTACAGGGCCACCAATAAGCCCCGCCACAAAAACACCTACAACTCTGGAATTTGCAATAGCTCCATGAACGGGGATCCCCATGTAGGTACCTACAATTCCAAGGGAACCAAATAGAATAACTATAATTACAAGATCACTACGCTTTTTTTTCTTACGTGTAAAAATACGTTTTACCGTTCGGGACTGAGATATAGCAAAAGCTAGAATAGCAATAAGTCCTGCCTGATTAACAAGAGTTTTAAGTATACTAATCATAATAGCTTATTATATCCTTTGGCAGGAATATTATGCCAGATTTTTATTTCGCCTTTACAACAATTAAAGTCTGGTCATCAATAAGATCCTGTGTTCCCTTAAACAGATTGATATCGTTTTCTATAATTTCAACTATTTTTTCTACAGTCTTTTCCTTATTACCTATAATAAGTTTTTCCAGTTTTTCAATTGAATAAAGAGCCCCATCCGAGCTTTTTGTTTCGGGTAATCCATCGGTATAAAGAACAAGAATATCATCTTTTTCAAGAAGTATAGATTTTTTTACATATACTTCCTTTGATTCAACCCCAACAGGAAGCCCTCTAGTATCAATAGGAACAAAAGCACCTTCTTTTTTATTAAAGTAGAGCAATGGAGAATGACCTGCGTTTGAAAAGTCAACTTTTCCAGATTCTTCATCTATAACTGTTACACTTAGAGTAGCATACTGATCAGTTCCAATTCTTCGTGTTAATCCTTTATTAAGTACATTTAAAATATCTTCTGCTCCCCTTTTCGGAGAGGAAATAAATCTAATAACTGTTCTAATCATTACCATGAGAAGAGAAGCCGGAACACCCTTTCCTACAACATCACAAATAACCAAAGCAATTTTATTTTTATCCAGTCGGTAAATATCATAATAGTCACCACTCATAGCTCTGGCAGCTTCTGTGTGAACACCAATACTGCAGCCTTTTACCTCTGGAATCTTCTTTGGAAGAAGATTTTTTTGAATATCAGAAGCAATCCTCAGCTCCCTTTCCATCTCCCGACGTTGAACAGCTTCTGTAAAATTATACATGTTATCAATTGTTAATGCTGCATAATCTCCAAAAGTTTTCATGTTGGTAAATTCCATATCTGTAAAAGCTATATCTTCTGAAGTTCTTACCAGTGCAACAGCCCCTAAAACTCTCTTTGAAATTATAAGAGGTATTACCGCTATAGAATGTATATATTCTATAGATCCTTTTAGACTATTCTGCCGCAGCTTTTCATCCCTTCCAGCTTCTTTAAGATACACACCATTTCCAGATTTTATTGCCTGTCCAATTATTGTTTTACCAACAGAAATAGGATGCTTTTGAAGGTAATCGGTCTGAGATTCTCTGGTTTTACGGAATTCAAGAGGAATAGCAAAAGGACAGGGGAAAAAACCATTTAACGCAATAAGATCAATAAACTGCTGATCTTCATCCACCATAAAAACAGCACCTGCATCTGCTGTAGTATTTTTAATAAACGAATCAAGAATATGCTGAAGAGCACTATTAATATCTACACCCTCAGAAATACTATCTCCAATCTGAAGCATAAATTCTAAAATAGAATCAAGTTTCTTCCATAATTCACCTTTAAAGGTATTATAATGATTAGCAAGTTCTTCAAATTCATCTCCGGATTTAATTATGAGATTTTTAGAAAAATCACCTTTGGTTAATATCTGGACAGCTTCATCTACCTTACCAATCCTTCCGGAAATTCTTCTTGCAGTTATGCTTATAACCAAAATAGATAATAAAAAAGTAACAATAACAATAATAGATACAATTTTAAGACTATCCCGAATATATAATTCAGATTGTAATCTTAAACCATTTATAAATTTATTCAGTCTGGTGGAAAACTCTATGGTAGAGTTCTCAAGATTATTCCTATAGTTTGTCAGGGACATTACAGGATCGGCTAAACCGGATTCTGAATCTTCCAATGAATATAAAGCTTGTAGAATACCAATATTACCAAGTTTCTCTTCAAAGCCATTTAATATCATAGTATCAATATAGTTGAATGCAGGCTGAACATGCCATTGTTTTAACTCATTCCATGTACCTTCAACTGCAGCAAACTCCTCAAGTTTTTCTTCACCGAGTATTTTTACTGCTTTGGAATCTTTAAGCACCTGAAATTCTGATTCAAACTGCAAAATAGATTCATTCCAGTCATTTTTCAACTCAGAAAGCAATTTTGCACTTATTAAAAATTCCTCTGTTTGGTAACTAAAACGAGCAAGACTGGTTACCGATCGCTCAGCCTGATATTCCATGTTTTTTACCTGAACCATTGAGTTCAGATAAAAAAGTGATATTGAAATGGCCACAACAAACCCAAGTGCCATGGTAAGTTCTACAACTGATAGTTTTAATCGTATTCTCATGATGCTGAACTATATCATGATTAAGGGAAAGGGACAATTATATATTTTATCTCTATTTTCAATGATATATTTGAAATTACTTGATTTTTCTGTTATTAATTGTAAACTCATATATATTAAACCTGGTCGTAAACAAGTTTACTGCTCGGCAATGAGTCGTACCGGAAGAGCAAAGCGATGAAGAACGATCGCAGCAACCAAAGGAGCCAACATGAAAAAAATTTTAATAATACTATTAATGTTAATTATGCCTGTACTTATATTTGCTTTCGACCCAAGCTGGCTTAACAACATAGTGTTTTTTAACGGAACAAGTAATGATATTGAGTATATATTCCTATCACCAGGTGATAGTGAATACTGGGGACCGGAGATTTTAAACTCTGAAAGAGTTCTTGAATCCAGATCAGATCTTGGATTTTACATTTTCTATCCGGATGAATGTAACGATTTTGATATTCTTGCAATTGATAGTAATGGAGATTCACTTACTATTTTTGACTATACAATCTGCGATGGAGTTGAAGAAACAATTGCATTTAGTAAAAGAGATATGTCAGAAGAAGAACCCTATTTCGAATACGTAACTCTTGATATTTACAATGATATTGAAACAGAAATATACTATATTTTTGTTTCACCGGCTGATTCCAACATGTATGGTGTTGATCTCCTGGATGAAGTAACAACAATACTCCCGGGAGACTATTTAAGCCTGCTTATCCCTATAGGCGAAGGCGATGTGGATTATGATGTAATGGCAGTGGATGAATACAATGATACCTATAGCTTTTCATATACAATTAGTCTGGACTATGGAACAGAACAGGAAGTTCTTATTGAAATGGGTGATATGGATTAACCTATTATATTTACACTGTCCCCTTTTCTGATAATTCCAGTCTGTAAGACCTTACAGAAACGGACATCTTCTGAAAGGGCACAGTGCCTGTTATTCTGAATAATTTTACATTCAGAATAACATTTTTTCCTGTTCTTACTAACCTGAAAAACAGCTTCTCCTATTTGAACAATACTATCTTTTTTTAAATAATCTGCCTTTATCCCCCGAATCCTTATGGTCTCCAGAAATCTAGGAAAACAAAGTCCTGGAAAGGGTTCTTCTTCAAGAGAAAGCCTTCCTTCATCAAAAAAAATGGGTACTTGTTTTTCTACACCAAATTCTGAATAGGCATCTCCCTCAAGACCAAAATTTGCAAGAAAGTTACCTTCGTTTATCTCAACCCTGGGTTGTTTTTTAATTGTACATAAATATATATTTGAAACTTCACCCATTATCCCTCCAAAAGCTTTTTTATATCAATAAATTAGATTCCCTGCCTTTAGAGCTGCTCAGAAGACTTTTTCAGGATAATTAGCTAAAGTTTTGAAAGCGGCTCTGTATATTTATTAGTGCAATTAAATTTGAAATTTAGATAAGCTCCTCTTTTGATAGAGTTTTTAGTCCATTATGAAGTAGATAAAAATCTACTTTAATTTCTTCCATTTCAAACCCATTTCCTGTACTTTTTCTCTGTATAATTTTTATAAGATCTTTTACTTCTGTCCGGTAATTTTTACTCATAAATGGTTCCAGGGCTTTCATACTTCCCGAATATAATACCACTGCATTTGCCAATACCGGGGCAGTTAATTTTGCAAGTAAATTCTGAACATCCCGTGGAAAAGTATCTTCCAATAAATTTAAAAAAGGTTCTTTATCTATTATTTTATCCAGTTCCTCTCTTATTTTTTTATCACCCTGAACCTTGAACTCATTATTAAGTAAAGTTACAGCTTTATAGGAAAGTTCCAAATGATCATTTCGAAAGGAGTGATAAATATCCCTTAATGCATTTCGACCTGAGGAAATCATCTCATTATAAGATACAGATGCAGAACGGGTTTGTTTCCATTCATCTTTCTGAGATTTGGGAAGGAACGTGAAAAACCTTTCTCTGTTAAAAAGCGGATCCTGAAAATAATAAATCTTCTTTTTTTTAATATCTTTTTTAGAGTAAGAAAATAATTGTTGTATTATATTACCATTCCAACCTGTTCCGGAAAAGAAATTCTGTATAATTCTTCTTAGATCAAGTTCATCAATTAAATTTAAAAATTCTGATAGATTTAAAGGAAGAAATAAGTTTTCTTCCAAAAAGGAATGAATGAGAGATTGGTTTATTAAAGTCACACCTGTTAACCCCTCAGATAACTCCACATTTAATTCTGCTATTCGTGAAGCTAACAGATTAACAATCCCTTTCGACAAGCCCAGCTCTATAGGAATCAGGCTATTTTTATATTTAATTCCTCCAGTTATCAAAAACTCAACCTGAGTTGTCTTTGGGAAACTTACAGATCCTCCAATTTTTTCAATTTCAAAATATTTTTTCCATAAAGGTAACACAGCCTTAACAAGAGACTGAATCATTTTGGAAAGATTAGCTCTGGAATCTGTTTGTGAAGGAATAAAATAATTTACATAATAAATATTCTCATCTATAGAAAGATTCAGTACAAAATTTACCCCATCTGTTTTTCTTTCAAATTCTGGTTTAAACCTAATTGAATCAAATAAGGAAACTGCAAAATGTTCTCCTAAAGAACAAGAACGAGGAAGAATAAATCTACCAAATAAAAAATCTGCCTGATTCCTGTTTAAGTTCATTCTATTTATAAATGTGTTACTGGAAATATTTTCCAGTATTGTTCCTTTTATATTAGCAGGTGCTATTCCATACTCCTGACAATTTTTATTAAACATAAGAAATGTTTTTTCTTCTATAAACAGAAAACATGATAAAGAGCCTGTTTTTATTTTAATAACTTTATAAGCGGATGCATCCCAAAGGAATTCATCCTTATTTTTTAAATTCATACCAATATAATTCAGTAATTCTATATCAGGATCAATATTTGCCAGAATATATTTAGGAATAAAACCAAAGATATTTAATAATTCTTTATCCTTTTCATTTTTCCGGGAAATATATTTTGATATGAAATTATTTGGTACAAATATCAAGATAGGAGCTTTTACGGAATCTGTAAAAAACCTTAAAACAAATCCAACAGGATTCTGTATAAAATCAGTTTGAAAGTTTTCTGATTTTATAACTTCAGTCTCAAAATTCAGACTACCAGGAGCCTGCTTGTTAAGATTTTGTTTTAATGTTTCTAATATTAATAATTCTACGGAAAGGACAACTGGTTCAGTTTTTTTCTTTTTACTTAATCCGGAAAGAATACCCATTTTCTATTAACACCATTCCTTTAAAATCTAATTAGTGACTTAAAATATATTGGAACCTTTGCTTCAAAAGTCATTTTCTCTTTTGTGTGTGGATGTAAAATTGTTATAGAGGCAGCATGAAGTGTAAGCCTTTTGATATGCTTTTCTTTAGTACCATACATAGAATCTCCAGCGACAGGACAACCCATATCTGCAAAATGTACTCTTATCTGATTTCTTCTTCCAGTAAGAAGATCAATTTCAACAAAACTATATTTTGAAGATTCCTTTAAGACTTTATATCCTGTTTTTGCAAGCTTACCTTTTTTTGTATCTTTGGTTGAATACATCTTATGCATCTTATTTTCCACAAGATAGGAGCTAATAATACCCTCTTTTTCTTCAAAACTACCATTAACTACAGCATAGTATTTTTTACTGAACTTTTGCCATTCACTCTGAAGGTAAGACTTAGCAGATTCACTTTTTGCAAAAACAAGGACACCTGAAGTATCTCTGTCCAGACGATGGACTATATAAACTCTGTTTTTTGATTTATCAACACCTTTCCGCACATAGTTATTTAAAAGATAATGAGCTGTTTTGTCCTTAATTTTATCTGTGGCAATAGTTAATAAACCACTTATCTTATCTACAACTACAATATCTCTGTCTTCATAAAGAATCGATAATCCTTTAGGTTGATATTTTTTCGGAGGGCTTTTAAAATTTTTCTGACTCTCATTCATATTATTTCTCACTAATACTATTTTATGTTCTGAATTATAAACACACTATAACTAAATATCCGATTTATTCTGTTTTCCTAAATAACCTTTACAGTTATCAGATAACTGAATTATTACCTGTTTGTAAAGTTCTGAATAATAACTCTGCTTTTTATAATGAAGAGTTATCTCCCTTTTATACAAATTGAAACCTTCGACCTTTTTCAAATGAGGTCTTTCCGTTAAAAGATGTAAAGGCATAACTGATCGTCCAAGCCCCGATTCTACACCTGCAATTATTCCGTATGTCTCACCCATAAATCGTCTTTCATATTTTGGTACAGATCCATTCTGCGCATTAAAAAATTGTTCTGTAGCAGTATCCTCAAATGAATTATCAAGATATATATTTTTTGGACAAGTATAACCCTGGCTTTCAATAACAATATACTCTTCATAACCGAGAAGATGTTTTTCAATTAATGGAGATTCCATGGGGTAATCCAGAATTATAAAGTCACATTCGGATCTGTCAAGTAAAGAAGGAAGACCGGATGTTTCTTCATGAACAAAATCACATTGGATTTTGGGATTTTTTCTAAGAAGAGAGCTCATGGATGGAATTACTACAGATCGTAAAACAGAAGAAAAGGCTCCAATTCTAACTATACCAGCAAGCCCACCTCCCTCTTTCGAAGTAAGATTTAATAATAATTCATCTTCCATTGCATCTTTTGTCTGGCAGTACCTAAGAAGCTTTTCCCCAATTTCTGTAATTTTTATTTGAGAAGGCTCTCTTATAAATAATGTGGCCCCCATAGTTAGTTCGAGGTTTTTTATACGCTGTGAAAGAGCAGACTGAGTAATAAACAACGATTCTGCAGCTCTCGAAAAATTCATAGACTTTGCCGCAGCTAAAAAAGCATCTAATTGTAGTGAAGATAGACTCATGATGTAAAAGTATACTTATTAAGAATTTAAATCAATGAAGTATTGAGCCAACCCCATAAAAGGGCTGGATTGAAATCATTTATTCATCAAAAAGTAAAGAAAAGCGACCGGTTAAATATACTATATATGGAAGTACATCTGTGTTTAGATCATTACCAGTAAATCCCATAGCTCCAATACCAAGTCTAAAAGTATCACCAAATTTATATGCAATATGCATATCAGGTATCAATAGGTTTGCTGTATCTACATTATTATAAAGTCCAAATAACATAAAACCTCCTCCTCCAATTCCTGCATTAATAACAATAGGTGATAAATCAAGCTCTGTATAAAGATGGGGCCATGCAATACTTTCCAAAATTAGGGAGAAAACCCTTATACCGGCTCCTACTTTAACAGGACCCAAAGATGTTTGATAAGCAAATAAGGCTTCCGGAATAGGGAATGTTCCAAATTCCAGAACATCCACAGATTCATTTGCTGATCCACCATTCAAATCAGATACTGATACTCCCAGTTTTACTGGCACATCAATAGCTAGATCTATTCTAAATTGAGCAAAGGCTCCGGGAATGACCATCAGAATAATAATTCCAATTAAAATCAGCTTTTTCATACAAAATCCTCCTAAATAGAATTTATTACTCTAATTGTACCCCAAGTTAATGAAATTAACACTAAAATATTTAAATATTTAAAAGTATCCCTTAAATTCAGCTTAATGCCCTTCCCCTTTTATCATTTTAACAGCATGAACCATAACCGGAGCTATTACATTTGTACATAATCGTACTGCTTTAACTGATCCCGGGAAATTAACAATTATTGTGTTATCCTTCATCCCGGAATACCCCCTGGAAAGCATTGCCGAATTTGTTTCTTTAAGGGATTCTGCCCTTAGAGTTTCGGAAATACCAGGAAGTTCTCTATCGCAGTATTTTTCAGTGATATTTGGTGTAACATCTCTGGGGCCTATTCCTGTTCCTCCTGTAGTTAAAATGAAATCATAACCTTTGTATAACTCCAAAGCCTGTAAAATATCAACTTCTTCGTCGGGTACAATTTTACTTTCTATTTTAGCTACTGGAACAATTTCCATAAGAATATTTTTTATTTCAGGACCCGAAAGATCTTCATAAATACCTTTTGAAGCTCTGTCAGATATTGTAATAACAGCTACTTTCATTGCTTATCTCTCCCTGTTCAATAACTTTTGCAAATATACCTCTTCTTGGCATTACACAGTCACCAACAGCTGTATAAATTGCACACCCATGATGACATTCCTTTCCAATCTGTGTTATCTCAAGTACCGCACTATCAATATTAAGTCTGGTTCCTATGGGAAGTTCATGCAATACAATACCTTCAGTTGTGATATTTTCGGCAAAATCACCATATTCAAGATCTATTCCATTCCCCCTCATAGACTCAATATCCTCATTGGCAAGAAGTGAAATTTGTCTATGCCAGGTGCCTGCATGAGCGTCGCCAACAATACCATGATCGATCTTAAGACTGGCTTTTTCAATAGGAATTTTTTGTTCACCTTTTTTCTCTGATATATTTAAAGACAGAATTTTAAATATTTTTCTCATATCGTTTCCTTATGTTTTTCAAGAAGTTTTATATCTCCTATTTCCATTTTTTTATCTACAGCTTTACACATATCATAAACAGTAAGGGCAGCCACAGATACAGCAGTTAGAGCTTCCATCTCTATCCCCGTTTTATCAGTACAAACCGATCCAGCTGTTATAAGTATAAATTTATCTTTTATTTGTAACTCTACACTTATTTGATCTATAGAGATATTGTGACAAAGAGGAATTAGATCTGAAGTCTTTTTCCCTGCTGTAATTCCTGCAATTTTTGCAACAGTAAGAACATCCCCTTTTTTTATAAGCTTTTCTTTTATAAGATTTATAGTTTCAGAGCTCATGAATATCTTCCCTTCCGCCCGGGCTGTTCTTCGTACCATTGGTTTTGCAGAAACATCAACCATAACTGCATTTCCATCTTTATCTAAATGTGAAAATTCCATCTTAACCTCCTATCTCAATCATACTTCTATTTGTGCAAACAGTTCCATTTTCCGGTTTATCTAAAATAGTTTGTTTAAGTGATGAAATTATATCATCAGGATTAACAGGAATCTCCTGATTAGAATGGAGGCAGGGCTTTAAAATACCATCAGAAGTGAGCCTTATTCTATTGCAAACCCCGCACTTAGGAGGCCTGTCAAACTTATAGGTATTTTTTTTCTCTGCAGAAAGATCATAATGATTTATTAATTGAAGTGTCAGACCTTTATTATTACAAAAATTCTGCATATCCTTAATTTCACCATCCGGAGTATCGTCCATAACTACTACATTTATTTTTATAGATTCGAAACCAGCAGCAATTGCTGCATCAATTCCTTTAAGTGTATAGGATATATCACCAATTCTTGTTATTTCTTTATATCTTTCAGGATTCAGTGTATCCATGGAAATATTGACACTGTCCATTCCTGCATCCCGAAGGGGCTGAGCCAAAGTATCTAAAAGAACTCCGTTTGTTGTCATTCCCAAATGTTCAATTCCTCTAACAGCTTTTATCATACGAACAAGTTCAACTACATCTTTCCTTACAAGAGGTTCCCCTCCAGTTAAACGTATCTTGTTAATACCTAATTTTGCTGCTGCTTCCACAACTTCTACAATTTCCTCAAAAGTCATTATTGAACTATGTGGCTTAAATGGAATCCCCTCGACGGGCATACAATAGGTACAGCGAAGATTACATTTATCAGTTATAGAAATTCTAAGGTAGTGAATCTCCCTGTTAAATTGATCTAACACTTACAGTTTCTCCTTCTTTAAATTCGGCAATGCCATTTGGAATTGTCATCATTCCGTTAGCTTCTGCCATTGCATTTAAATGTGATGATCCAAGATATTTTATAGGTTCTATATTTCCTCCACGAATTATAACCGGATAAAATTCAGTTCTTTCCGTATCCCTGCGTTTCACTTTTTTTGATAACTTTCCCTTATACAAAGTTGGATTGTAGTCCAGACCAGAAAGATGATAAATAAGTGTTTTTACAAATACTTCAAAGGTAACAAAGGTGGAGACAGGATTGCCGGGTAGACCAAAAACAAATTTATCATCTTTTCTTCCAAAAAGCAGTGGACGTCCCGGCTTAATAGCAACTCTGTGAAAAAGAGTTTGCATTCCATTTTCTTCAAGTACTTCCGGAACATAGTCATAGTCACCTTTGGAAACTCCACCGGAAAGAAGAACTATATCACATTCTGAAAAAGCCTTTGCTACGGCATTAGACAATGCATTCCTATCATCAACAATTATTCCGTAATATTTGGGAATACAACCAGCTGATGCTATTTGAGCAGTCATCTGTAAGCCGTTACTGTTGTAAATTTGCCCTGACTCAAGCTTCTCTCCTGGATTTTTCAATTCTGATCCAGTCGTAAGTACACCTATAACAGGACGTTTAGAAACCTCCACTTCAGGGAATCCTAAACTGGCTATAATACCAATATCTTTTGCAGCTAATCTTCCAGGATTTAAAACAAGATCACCAGCTTCCAGGTTTTCTGCTTTTGCAATTACATTCCCTGCTGGTTCCGGAGTGTGAGGAACTGCATAACCATCCCTTTCATCAGCAAATTCCACCCTAATTATTTTATCTGCTCCACCAGGCATCATTGCTCCAGTCATTATCTTTGAACAAGTTCCACCTATAACAGTTTTTGAAGGGTTATCTCCGGCTCCTATAATTTCAATAATCTGGTATTTTATAGAATTATCAGTAGAATTAATTGCATAACCATCCATAGCTGCTTTTGCAAATGGAGGCGAATCCAAAGGGCTTGTTATTCCATTAACCATTATTCTTCCCAAAGCATCTATTAGTTGAACTCTTTCAGTGGGCCAGTTAATTTGCTGACTTTTAATAATTTCCATTGCCTTATCTATTTTTATCATTTGTACTCCTAATATTCTTCAATTCCTAAACTTTAATGCTCTATCGAAATGACCGAAGGGCTAATATAATCTCACAGCACTTGCTTTAAAATTTACATAAATTTTCTTTTTTTCTTTAAGCTGAAACTTCTTAACAGACAGATCTGTAATAACTGCCTTTAATTCTAAACCACAGTCAATAGTTACAAAAAACTGGCTCCCTGATTTTCTTAATAAAACTATTTCACCACTAAGCTGGTTCTGTGCACTGGATTCAATTTTATCTCTGGTTAAAAAAATATCTCTGTAAGGAATAACTACTGCTTTATGATCTTTTTCGGATGCAGGAGCAAAAATTGTAATATTCCCTTTTTCAGATTGTGAATAAAAACTACAAAAATGATCATCTCTATGGGAAATATTCCCCTTAAAAAAATTGTATTCCGGTTCTTTAATTTTGCCATCTTCCAGATAGATTATCCTATCAGCCAATCTGTATGCTGATGTTAAATCATGAGTACTTAGTATTGTAGTTTTTTGCAGTTCTGCTCTTTGGAAGATTAGTCCCGCTATCAATTCTCTTGATTTAATATCTATATGAGCAAAAGGTTCATCCAATATTAAATTTTCAGGATCCACAGATATTGCCCGTGCAATTGCCAGTCTTTGTTTTTCACCACCTGAAAGCTCTGAAGCTTTTCTTTGTATAAGGTGAAATAAATCGGCCTGTTTCAGAACATTATTAATAATTTTTATACGATTATCTTTCTTAATTTTTTTATTTTTTAAAACGAAATCAATATTGTATTTAACAGTACCGGAAAACATATATGGAACCTGGTGAACCATAACAGATTTTTTTTCCAACTCTTCAGAAGTGTTATTCATCACCCCCCGGGAAGGATAAATCAGACCACTAAGCATTTTCAATATAGTTGTTTTACCAGATCCGTTAGAACCAAGAAAAACAGTAGTAATTCCTTTTTTAATAGAAAGATGATTTATTGATAAAGCCTGATTTTTATCATAGAAATATTCAAGATCATCCATTTTAATCATTAAACTATCCATGACTTTTAACTCCAATATGAAGGAGAGTATTAACAGTAAAAGAGATAAATATGAGAACAATCCCCAATGCCAGAGCCAACTCAAATTCTCCTTTACTAGTTTCCAGTGCTATTGTTGTAGTAATAGTTCTGGTAAACCAGCGTATATTACCACCAAGCATCATGGATACTCCAACTTCTCCAATAACCCTTCCAAAGCCGGAAAGAATGGCAGAAAGTACAGCAATTCTGGACTCCCTAAAAATCATATATAGTTTCTTAAACCGACCTGTCCCAAAAGTATCCAGAGTTTCAGTTAATTCTATATCTACTTTAGAAAGAGCACTGTAGACCAATGAGGTAATTATTGGAAACGAGAGAACACTCTGTCCTATAATTATTGCCCATGGTGTAAATAGAAGTCCCAATTGCCCCAAAGGGCCAGACCGGGATATCATGGAATAAATAATGAGCCCAATTACAACAGTAGGCATGGCCATTAAACTATTGAGTATAATTATAACAATAGATTTGCCCGGGAATTTTTTTATACTTAAAATAGTTCCCAAAAAAAGTGCAGGAATAGTAGCAATAATAGTTGATGTAACAGCCATACTGAGAGAGGTCATAGAAATAAATAGAACCTCTTTATCCATAGATAATATTAAAGCTACTGCCTTTACAAAAACCATCTGTTTATAACAACCCCTTTTACTTTATTACATCCGGGTAAAATAACTGTTCCCCGTTTTTTCTAAAATTCCCTATTATAGTTTGTCCCTCTTTAGATGTAAGAAACGAAATAAGCCTCATGGAGCCTTCATAATTTACATGTTCATGGAGAGCTGGATTTACAGCAATAATTCCATAAGGATTAAAAAGATTATTATCACCTTCCACAACCACAACAAGATCTACCTTGTCCTTCATAGAGAGAAAAGTTCCTCTGTCTGATAAAGTATAACCTTCCAGATCATTGGTCATAGTTATGACAGCGCCCATCCCCTGTCCAGCTTCCTTATACCAGGTTCCGGAAGGTGAAATACCTGCAGAAAGCCATAGTTCTTTTTCTCTTGTATGAGTTCCCGAATCATCCCCTCTGGAGACAAAATCTGTTTTACTTTTACTAATTTTTTTAAAAGCCTCTACAGCACTTCCGGTGCTTTTTATATCTGCAGGATCACTTGAAGGTCCTAGCACCACAAAATCATTATGCATTAGGTCCCTTCTGTTAACACCATAACCTTCAGTAATAAAGGCATCTTCTCTACTCCGTGCATGAACCATAATAATATCCACGTCTCCGTTTTCACCAAGAGCAAGAGCTTTCCCTGTCCCTACAGCAATTACATCAACGTCAATGCCAGTTGATGCTGTAAATGCAGGAATTAAAACATCCAACAGACCAGTATTTTCAGTACTCGTAGTTGTAGCAAGTTTGAGTCTTACTGAGATTTCATTCTGCCCTTCTGCAAAGATACCAAATGTGTAAATAGATGAGATTATTAAAATGAATAATAGAAGTTTTTTCATATTATCCTCCTTTCCAAACGCGGGAGGCAGCACTGTTTCCTGTACTACCCTCTGAAAGCTTCTGTCACAAGGCAAAAGTTTTCACGGTCAGAATTCCATAATCTGCAATAAGCAGGCCGAAGGAACAAAGACTCGGAGATTTATTTGAATAATATAGATTAGATACTGGTGTTCGTCAAGAAAAGGCAAAGAATAACAGATTATTAACATATATTTAACAGCTTCTGTTTGGATAAATTTCTCGACCCCCTTGTATTTTAAATTGGGACTAACCTGGCGTTTCTGCTGATTATTCTAATG
>JAOZPU010000174.1 GCA_029932585.1 Spirochaetia bacterium
CCGCAAGAGCCGCCTATAGACAGGTACTTGACAGTACCGAACTGACTGCACCTTTTCAGGGAATAATTGTAGGTAAGTACTTTGATGAGAATGAGCTTTACTCTCCCGGAAGACGTGGAATTCTTAGACTTGCACAGATAGAAAAACTTAAGCTGCCTATCAATGTAGTTGCAAAGGATTATGTTAAGCTCAGAGAGGGGATGGAAACACGTATTTTAGTGGAAGCATTTCCTGACCAGGTATTTTACGGAGTTCTTAGAGATCTTTCACCCGGAGCGGATCCTGTTACCGGACTTTTCAGTGCAAATATAATTATGGATAATCCTGACAACAGGCTGCCTGTTGGGGTATTTGCCACAGGAGATGTTATTTTTCAAATAAATAAAGATGCTTTAGTTATTCCAGGAACTGCTTTATCAGCAGATAACGTTGTTTTTACCCTTGAATCAGGCATGGCAAAACGCAGGGTTGTCCAAACAGGAATTTTACTTGCTGACAAGGTCGAGATTACAGGAGGGCTGAACGAAGGAGATACTATTATCTCTGAGGGTACTTTGGGTCTGGAAGATGGAATGGCTGTCAAAGTCATAGGGAGATAGAAATGACGATATCAGAATTCTCAGTAAAACGATCTATAAGTATTCTTATGTTCGCTTTAATACTAATTGTAATGGGTTTGTGGTCCTTATCTACCATGAAACTTGATTTACTACCCGATATTGAAATGCCTACTTTAACAGTAATAACCAGTTATCCGGGTGCTGCATCTGAAGAAATTGAACGTATAGTAAGTGAGCCTCTGGAAAAAGGGGTTGGTACTGTAACTAATCTGAAATCAGTAAGTTCAATTTCAAAGGAAAATGTTTCCCTGCTTACAATTGAATTTGAGTCCGGTACGGATACTAATGTTGGTGCCCAGGACGTCCGTGATGCTTTGGATCTGGTAGTCTCAAACCTTCCAGATGAAATTAATCGTCCTATAATAGTAAAGATGAATGTGTCCCAGATGCCGGTGCTTGTCATAGGGATCTCAGGAATAGAAGAGACAATTACTTTAAAAAAACTTGTGGATGATAAAATTTCAGACAGGTTAAAGCGTATGGATGGTGTTGGAAGTGTGATGGTGTTGGGCGGGGATGAAAGAGAAATTCAGGTTCAAATGAATTATTTGAAAATGCAGGAACTTAGTATATCCTCAAATGCGATAATAAGTTCTCTGAGAGCACAGAATCTTAATCTGCCTGCCGGAATTATTAATGAGGGGCAAAGAGAATTTTTGTTGCGTTCCATAGGAGAGTTTGATTCAATTAGTGATATTGAGAGTATAATTGTAGGGTCAACCTCCTATGGAGAGCCTGTATATCTTCACAATGTTGCAGAAGTTATAGATGGGAAAAAGGAATCCCGATCTTATATGCGTACAGACCGTGAACAGGGTGTAGTCCTTATGGTCACCAAGCAGTCTTCTGCTAATACTGTTTCAGTTGCAAAAAATGTTAAAAATGAATTAGAAAAAATAAGCAAAGAACTTCCTTCCAATATTATCTTCTATCCCATTATGGATCAGGGAAAAGAGGTTTCTACAGTAATATCCTCCACAGCAACCAATGCCCTGGTAGGTGGACTGCTGGCAGTTGTCTTTATTTTCTTCTTTCTTCATGGATGGAGACCTACCTTAGCTATTTCAGTTGCCATACCACTTTCCATAATTGCCACCTTTATTCCAATAAAAGCTGCAGGTTATTCCCTTAACATAATGACTCTTGGTGGGCTCGCCCTTGGTGTAGGAATGCTGGTAGACAATGCTGTCGTAGTAATAGAAAACATCTATCGTAACATGGAGACAGGAAAAAACAGAAAGGATGCTGCCAGTACGGGAGCTTCCCAGGTAGGTATGGCGATAATTGCAAGTACATTTACTACTGTAGCTGTTTTTCTTCCAATGTCACTTTCTTCGGGTGTTGCAGGGCAGCTGTCCAGAGGGCTTTCCCTTACAGTATCATTTTCACTTTTAGCAAGCCTCATTGTAGCTCTTACAGTAGTTCCCATGATTGCTTCCAATATATTTAAGAGACAGGAAGAGCGACAGACAATAAAAAAGAAAAATGTGAAAGGCCCGATGCATATCATTCGTGATAAATATGGGAAAATACTTGCCTGGACGCTTAAAAGCAGGAGAACTATGCTGTCATTTCTGGTTCTTATTATAATTACTACTGTTGGAGCAGGATGGTTTTTTGTTGGTATGGAGTTTATGCCGAAAGCAGATACAGGTACGATTACATTTAATCTGGAACTGCCGGTGGGAGCCCGGTTAAGTGAAACCGATCTTAAAGCAGGTATCCTGGAAGATATTGCTCTTTCAATACCAGAAGTTGAGCGTATAATGATGATGATAGGCAGTTCCCCGGTTATGCAGATGGCTGCATTCGGACCTGAGGGTTCAAATCAGGCTATGGCCATGATTAAACTCTATGATGAAGATCAGAGAACCCGTTCTGCTGAAGAAATAACAAATGAAATAAGAGATCGTTTTCCTGAATCGCCTGGAATAAAGCTTGAAAATCAGGATATGGCCAGCACCAGTATGATGGGCGGATCCAGTTCTGCAATTGATATTAAAATATTTGGAAAGGATCTGGACCGGACGGGTGCGTATGCATTGGAAATCGAAAAAGCTATTCGCACAGTAGATGGAGCTGTTGATGTCCACTCTTCTTATGAACAGGGAAAACCTGAAATTAGCATTCAAATTAATAAGGAAAAGGCAATGCGACTGGGGCTTCCTGTGGCTGTGGTTGCGGGACAGTTACGAACATTTACTTTAGGCACAGTTTCAACCAGACTACGGGAAAAGAATGGTGATGAAACTGATATACGGGTACGCCTGCGTGAAGAAGACCGTTTGACCAGAGTAGCTATAGAATCACTCCCTATAACCCTTCCTATGGGAGGAACAGTTCCTTTAAAAGAAGTAGCTGATTTCCAAGAAAGCTATGGTCCAATTGAAATTGAACATGAAGATCAGACACGTCTGGTTCATGTTTACGCCAATCGAACTGAAAGGAATTTAGGTGATATAGTAACAGATATAAAAATAGCTATTGCTCCGATTGTTGAAAAATTCCCATCCGGTTATAGTTATGAATTGGGTGGTGAAGATGAGACAATGAAAGATTCCTTTAAGGATCTGGCACTGGCGATGATTATGGCAATTATACTGGTTTATGCTATTATGGCTGCCTTATTTGAGTCAATTACACAACCACTGGTAATATTGGTGACCTTGCCTCTTGCAGCTATAGGGGTAGTATGGATTTTCCTTATTACAGGTTCAACACTTTCGATTGTATCATTTATGGGGATCATTATCCTTATTGGAATAGTGGTTAATAATGGAATTGTTCTTGTAGATCATGTTAATCAACTGAGGCGTCGGGAAAATATGGAGAAGCATCAGGCTCTGGTTCAGGGTGGTATGGACCGGCTCCGGCCCATTCTGATAACTGCTGGTACTACGATAATAGGAATGCTTCCTATGGCACTCTCAACAGGTCAGGGGGCTTCTATGAAAGGGCCAATGGCTCTGACTGTAGTAGGAGGGCTTATAACATCAACTTTCTTTACTCTTTTTTATGTCCCTTTGTTTTATTCAATAGCTGACCACATATCATATAAAACAACAAAAAAAATGTCATCAATGCTGCATGGCTCTCAGGAAGAGGCATGATCAGTTTTTCCTCCGGAGGTGCAAATCTATTTATTTGCACCTCCATTTATTTATTCTTTCCAATCTGCTTAAGAAGTTTTGTAACATAATCATCTGAGAGAAGTTCTTTGAGCTTCTTTGGTTCTTGCATCATTTCAACTAACTCCATCTGAGCATTTTTCATAATTTCAAGGTCTTCTTTTCGAACATCCAGGGATGCAAATTGTTTTGAGCGTGCTATATCTTCCATGTGGGAAGAAATATCTTTAAAAAGAGGTGTCTGCATAAAAGTGTCAAGCCATAAAAAATCTTCCTGGATTGCCGGTTTTTGATTTGTTTCTTTTCCAAGTCTATCAAGACTTTTCGAGATTTTTAGCTTGTCGTCTTTGGTAATAGAGAGAGTGCTAATCTGCTGTTTTAAATTATCAATAATTGTATTTTTATCAATGATTTCCTGTATATGAAGTTTGTCTGATTTTTCTGTATGTGATTTAAGATAGCGAATGTATGTTCCCAGTTCATCTGCACTTCCTGCAATCCTGTTTAGTATAGAAGATAATCTGTAAAGGAGCTCATTTTTTGTATGATATGGATAGCGAATTTCATGATCAATTTCTCCCCCTCCTTCTTCAGAAATGGTTCTAACCTGAAATTCAACCAGATATTCATTACCTCTAATTACTTTTTTAACAGTATAATGAATAGATCGATACCCATAAGGGTGTTCTTCTATACGGCAGTTGTTATCCTTGTAATAATCTATTATCTTTTTCGAATCCCCATTTCTTACATTGGCAACAGGTTGTTCTTTAAAACTTCAAACAAACGCTTGATTAAACATGCTGAATTAATTATAATGAGTCGAGGGAAATCTAAATTATTTCCCACAAAGAAGTTGCAGCAATTTATTATTATTTTTGTGGATATGATTGGAGAAATATTTTGAAAAAATCGACAGCCAGGAAAGGAATATACTTTATCATTCTCAGCATCGTTACATCAGGACTGGTTTTAAAGTTTACTGTTACCGAGGAAACAATTGAAGCAGTAAAACTTATTAACTATAACTATCTTATTATAATTGCAGGTATCTGGTTAACCGGTTTAACTATGGATGCTTTGACATTATATTTTCTTACAAAAGGTGCAAATGAACGGATTTCTCTGATTACTGCTTATAAAGTCTATTTTATTAGAATCTTCTTTGGTCTTATTACACCCTTCACTGTTGGAGGACAACCTTCTATGATCTATTATATGAGCCGGAATAATGTCCCTCCGGGTAAAAGTTCTTCTGTAGTTTTGATAAGATTTATGATTGTTGGAACATATGGTTTGTTTGGTGCAATAACTGCATTTATACTATTTTACCGGAAACTTACGTCAATCCCGGCACTAAATATCGTATTTTTAATTGCCGGTGTTTTACAGCTTGTTCTTATCACCCTTATAGGTCTCAGCATTCTATACCCTCAGATATTGATTAAGTTTGCAATAAAAATAGGTGATTTCCTCAAAAAAATTAAAATACTGAAAAATACCTATAATTTCAGAAAAAAAATAATTCATGAAGCTGCTCTTGCACGATCAAGTTTCAAAAGATATTTCAAGAACCATAGATGGTACCTTATAATGGCTATAATAGGTTCAGGGGCTAGGTATCTGTCAGAGGCCTCACTATTCTGGATCATTCTCCGAATGTTAAATATCGATATATGCTATTTAGACGGAATAATGTTGAGTGTCCTCATGTTTTTTGTCCTGTCTTTTTTACCAACCCCCGGGGGAAGTGGTATTGGTGAGGTGATATTTGTTTTAATTCTATCTGGTACAATTCCCAAACATCTATTGGGTATTTCAATGATACTATGGAGATTCTTTTATCAATATATCTCTGCAATGATTGGGGCTTTTATATCAGCAGATCATTTTTCACCAGGATTTAAAATAGAAAAAGATTAATTTAATTTCTTATTTTCACCAGTTGAATGCTTTGATCTTGCCATTATTAATAAAACTGTCCCCAATGCTGTTCCAGCTATACTTGTAGGAATACCTGCTAATACTCCAGTAATAACAGCTTTGGTAAAGCACTCTCCCATTGAATCTTTAG
>JAOZPU010000035.1 GCA_029932585.1 Spirochaetia bacterium
ACCGTCCTCTGCTCAATCGGACACAGGCCTGCAAGGTTTTTCATTCTTTTAAGCCTTTCCAGATGTTCAGCCCCCGGACCGCCGCCACCATCACCAATACCGAAAGCCATAAGGCATTGATCAGATATACCCTTGTCCAGATAATTCTGCTCTATCTTCATAACTGATGATGGAGACGCAGGGCCGTTATAGGTCTCCTCAGGCAGCAAATGAGTCAGAATTTCCGAACCGTCTATTCCCTTCCATTTAAATGAATGATGAGGATACTTGTTTATTAGGTTCCAGGATAATTTTTGGGTGATAAAATAATCTACACCGCTTTTCTTAAGAATCTGAGGAAGGGATGCACTGTAGCCAAACACATCAGGCTCCCATAGATAATTCATCTCCCTGCCGAATTCATTCCTGAAAAATTCCTTGCCATAAAAGAGCTGCCGGATAAGGGATTCTCCCGAGGGAATATTGGTGTCAGACTCAACCCACATTGCACCCTGTACTTCCAGCCGCCCCTCTTTCACACGCTTTTTTATTTTTTTATACAGAGAGGGATATGTTTCTTTCATCCACTGGAAAAGCTGGGGCTGGCTTACCCCAAAAATATAATCAGGATAGCGCTCCATCAACTCAAGGGCAGTAGCAAAAGTACGAACTCCTTTCCTTTTGGTTTCCCTTATCGGCCATAACCATGCCAGGTCAAGATGAGCATGTCCAATAGCGCTTATGGATAGAGAGGGGTCACCTCCCTGTTTATCCAGTTCAGGTGCGATGATTTTTCCTGCCTCTTTTATCTCAGCGGAAGAAAATGTTTTTAATTTAGAACCTGCTTCCATAAGAGAATTATATATCCGGTTATATCGTGCGGTTTTTGTGGTGAGAGCCTTCATAAGATCATATAAAACTTCAAAATCATAATAGAGATTGCGAATATCATCGTTACAGATTGTAATGTATGCCTCTTTTATAGTGCCGTTTTCCTTTAATTCGCCAAAAAGATCGTTGCATCCGGCGTCAGCCCATATATCAATCTTTTCCCCTCCTGAAGATTTGTTTAAAATATTGAAAATCCTTTTGGTTGGAGCGCCTAATCTTTTATCAAATGTCGATGATTTGTTTGTAAGGCCTCTGACAGGCGTCCCGTCAGAATCAAAAATACACAATTCCCCATTCACATCAATAAGGAGTACAATCTTTTTATCTTTCGCCTCATCCGGAACATTAGCAGTAAAATTAAACCAGGCGCAGTCGAATAGATTCCCCCACTTATCACCTATGTGGAGTTCTTTCTTTTCGCCGGTTTTACGATCGTTAAAACTCACCGGTTCTTCCGTTACCCATGCAGTAATGGACAATTCACCAATAATTTCATATCGGGCTTCTCTTATTTTATTCAATATGTTATTCAGCTCATTCTTGGTATAACTTCGAAAATAGGGCATATATTATTCCTCTAAAAAAATTATGGATCTTACTTGAAAAACTCCTGCACTATTCAGTTTTTCCGATTCACATTTTCTTCATCAGGTTCGCACCCGCAGGAACCACGGACCACCATACCTGTTGCAACACTTGCCTTTACCGGCACTGACTCAGGATCATCTATTAATTCCAGAAGACGAAATGATGCAAGCCTTCCCATCTCCTCAAGATAGATATGTATAGTTGTGAGCGGGGGATATGCTATAGATGCCCAGGCAATATCATCAAAGCCTACAATCGCAAGATCATCCGGAACTTTAACTCCAGCCCTCCTGGCTGCATCCATAACTCCAATAGCGGTAGAATCATTTACGGCTACTATCGCAGTAATATCAAAATCATTCTGCATAGCTGATGCAAAATACTCTTTACCTGTTTCGAAGGTAGTGTCCGGCATATTAATAATAATGGGTTTAAGCTCCGCCTCTTCCAGGGCATCCTGGAATCCTAAACTTCTTTCCTTATTACTTGTCCATTCTAAAGGGCCGGAGAGAAAAGCAATTTTTTTGTGCCCATGGTCGATGAGATGCCGTGTAATATCATAGGAGCTTCTCCTGTTTTCACAATAAATACTGTCAATTTCTGTTTCACTCAATTTATTTCCAAGGAGAACAACAGGATATCCCATACTTTGCAGATCATGAATAAATCGAGGTTTTATACTTGGACCATGAACAATAAATCCATCTACTCTTCTTTCTCTTGCAACAAGAATTTTATTTGCATCGAGCATTTCCTCATCTGTAACGGAAATTGTCACCACATGATAACCACTATTCGTCAGGCCCTCTTCAATACCGGTTATTGAACGTTCATGATAATCTTCAGATAGTACTTTTTGAACTCTCTTTTTCCTGATAAAACCAATTGTTTTTGTTTTAATATTTTTAGGATTTATCTCAGTGTTATCCGGGCTGGACTTTATCTCTCTGACAGCCTCCAGGACCCTTTGTCTTGTCTTTTCATTTATTCCGGGCTTGTCATTAAGAACTCTTGAGACTGTAGACAAGGAGATTCCCAGTTTATCCGCTATCACTTTTAAAGAAAAACCCTTTGACATAATAAGGTTACCTCCTGGCATTGCTTGTACCTGATATTCTACCTCAATCAACAATCTTCTACCAGCAAACTGCATCTAATAACTATTTTGAGCACCAAAAATCTTTACACTGTTTCCTCTCTTAGTATTTTTATCTCAAAGAGCTGAAACATTACATAAGTATTCACAAATGCGATAAGCAAAAAAGAAAAAACTTCTCTTTTGCTTATCAATAAATCATCCAAGACTGTTAATTTTAAATTAAATTACTTAGTTGCCATCCAGGTATTAAACTGTTTGTCGTATTCTGCAACCACCTTATCCAGCCCTGCCGCTTTCAGCCTTTTTAGTGCTGTCGGAAAATTTTCCTCATAATCAATAAGCCCAAGTACTATTGGCACCATAGAGGAGTTATACTCAGTCAGGCAACTTGTATATTCAGCCTGAACAGGAACAGCATTAAAGTTGAATCCTATGGTAATACTGTACTCAGTGTCTGCAGGAGTTTCCGAAAAAAGCTCAACAAAACGAGGATGAGCACTTTCTTCATATCTCAAATATTCAACATTACCGGCCATCCATTCCCTGAACCTGTAGTTTGATTGTCCCCTGTCAGGATCCAGAATCGATATTCTTCTATGATTCGGTGCCTTTTTCCAGTGCCGCCCCTCAATACCGTAGAAATGCAGATCATAGTTCTCCTGGCTGCTGTAAACCCAGTTTAGGTATTTGACACCGGCTTCGGGATGGCTTGTTGTTGATGGAACAACATTATCATTTCCAACTGCAGTTATACTAAAGGTGGGTTTTTCCGGATTAAAGCTGACTGTAACAATATCGTCAATTTCCATACCGGGATTGTTATCCTTCATCTTCGGCCAAAGATTAAGAGGACACCCAGGCTGGAATGCAAAACTTGCAGACATAAGCTGGTTGATCGCCCAATCATTAGGTTGACCAAGAATATCACGGTGTATCAGCCCCCTGTTAAATGCATCCCTGAAGAACTCACTGTCCTTTTTGAACTCTTCAGTCTCTACCCATGATGATACCTTACCATCCTGATCGATACGAACAAGTTTCTGAAAAACAGTAAATGGAAAAGAATCATATGATCTGTGCAGAAAAAAGAATGCATCAGTATTAGATCTGATTGGAATATAAATCTCACCATCACCTTTCCAGTTTTTCTTTATAATTTCTGCAGCATCTAGTAATTCTGCTGGTGTTGTCGGTATGCTCAGATTATTTTCTTCCAGCAGGTCTTTCCTTATAGTCCATCCCTGACGATCACCGGTAGCTGATAGCCTGTATGCTGGAATCATGGTAATCTTTCCATCAATCCTGGCAGTGTCCCATACCCAGTCCGGTATTACCTTCTTTAAGGCCGGGCCATATTCATCAATATATTCATCAATAGAAACAATTGCACCTTTTCCGGCATAATCAGCAAATCCATGACGGTCTTCCATAACATGCATAAGTTCAAATTCCTCACCAGTGGTCAGCATCAGATTAGTTTTCTGGTCCCAGACATCCCAGGGGATATAAACGAGTTCAAGTTCCAGGTTCTGACCATCTTCTATCAATCTCCTGTTTATCTCGGCCTGAACAATATCAGCCTCCTGTTCAGGATTGCCAGGAAAGACAAACCTTACCTTTACGGGTCCCTCCTTTCCAGCTTCCTTTTCCCCTCCGGCAAAAGCCAGCATTCCGCTGATAAAAAGCAATATTAAAACAAAATATCCAATCCTTTTATTCATAAGGATCCTCCTTAAATATTTTTACTCCCCCATACAAAGGAGCTTATAAACACTTTTAACCTTTTATTGATCCTATCATCAGACCCTTCACAAAATAGCGCTGAAGGTATGGATATAGAAGAATAATTGGCCCTATTGTAATAATAGCTGTGGCCATTTTTAAAGATTCAGTAGGCATTGTTATTGTACTTAGAACAGCAGAAGAGCCTTGAAGATCAGTCAACATTGTAAGTTCTGATTTTAATTTTAGCAGAAAATACTGCAGGGGATATAAATTCTTTTTCTCAACCAGCATTATGGCATTCCACCAGTTGTTCCAGTAAGCCAGACCATAAAAAAGAGAAACTGCAGCCAGGACAGGAGTACTTAATGGTAAATAGATCTGAAATGCGATCCTGATATCTCCGGCACCGTCAATCAATGCAGACTCCCTGAGGGAATCGGGGATACCGTTCATGTAATTCCGTACCAGAAACAAATTAAAAGGATTAAAAAGCAGGCTGGGAATTATAAGAGCTAAAATATTATTTCTTAAGCCAAGTTTCACACATATTATATACCAAGGTACTATTCCTCCATTAAAAACCATAGTAAAGAAGAAAAACAATGATAGAGTATTTCTGTGACTTACGTTTTTATTAGCCAGAGTATATGCAGCCATCGCTGTAATCATGACGGCTATGAGAGTGCCCGCAACAGTTACGAAAATGGTAACCAGATAACTATTGAAAATATCATGACCACCGGTAAAAATCATCTTATATGCCTCAAGTGAAAATTGTTCAGGCAGTAATTGATATCCATTTTTTATTATGCTCTTTTCGTCTGTTAACGAAACCATAAAAAGCAGTGCCAATGGTAATGCACAGAAAAGAGAAAATAATGTGATCAACGAATAATTTATAATGTTAAAAAAACCTGTCTTCTTCATAAAAAGTACCTTCCTTTCATATTGCCATCTCGAATATACAAATTAAAAAAGTGCTCCTTCACTGAAGGATTTCTTAACGATTTTGTTTGTTGTATAAACCAAAATAAAACCGATTGTCGCCTGGAACAATCCTACAGCCATAGCCTGAGAAGGATCCCCCGATAGACGCAAAGCTCTAAAGACATATGTATCTATAACATCTACCGTTGGATACAATATCCCATTATCTCCAATAATCGCCCAGAACATTCCAAAATCACCGTACATAATTTTTCCTATAGACAATAATGTAAGTATGGCTACTGTAGGCATAACAAGAGGTAAGGTAATATGTTTGATTTGATGCCATCTGTTAGCTCCATCTATTTTGGCGGCTTCATATAAAGAACCATCAATTCCAACAATAGCTGCCAGATAAATAACAACACTCATTCCTGTGGCCTGCCATACTCTCATTCCAACTAAAATTGGGGTCCAGGGTTTTGGTGTCATATACCAGCTAATAGGTTCTATTGAGAAAAATCCCAGTATTCTATTTACAATCCCATAATTATATGAAAATAAAGTGTAAATAATATAGCTGGCAATTACCCACGAAATAAAATGGGGGAAGAGAAAAGTTGATTGTGTAATTTTCACAAACCATTTGTTTTTTATCTCATTTAAAAGGATTGCCAATGAAACAGAAAAAACTGTGACAAAAAAGATAAAAAGTGTATTTAATCTTACTGTATTCCATGTAACAGTAGCAGCACTTGCAGATTTAAAAAAGAATTCGAAGTTCTTAAATCCTACCCATGCACTGTTAAATATTCCGGTCCGGAAGTTAAATTTCTGAAACGCGATAACCATATAAGGCAAAGTCATATAACCGAATATAAGCGTATAAATTACAGCCGGAAGAATTAGTAAATATGACAGCGGATTTCTGATAATATCCTTTATAAAGGAACCCTTCCCGCCACTTTTTGAATTTGGCAATTTCTTAAGATTGGTTTTCATTTCCATTACCTGCCTTTTCTTAATTAATTAAAATCAATATCACTCTTTCTTAATTCTGCAACACCTATTGCAGAATCAGCTCCGGCATAATAAATGAGAATTCGATCCTCAAATTCCACTTGCCCGCAGGAGAAGACAACATTGGGGACACATCCATTTACTTCCCAGTCAAGTTCCGGCTCCAGGATCGGTTCTTTCTGTCTTGCAAGCACCTTAGAAGGATCATCAAGATCAAGCAACGCTGCGCCAAGAGTGTATTTCTTTTCTCTGGTCGTCCCATGATATATAAGAAGCCATCCTTCATCTGTTTTTATCGGTGGTCCCGCAATTCCTATTTTGCCGTGTTCCCAGCTTGAATCAGAAATTGGACTCATTACTTTTGTATGATTAGACCAGTTATTAAGATCATTCGAATAAGCAATTAAGATATCCGGTTCCCGTCTATGTAGCATTACGTATTTACCATCGATCTTTTCAGGAAATAGGGAAGCGTCTTTATTCCTTTCATCCAGAACAACCCCTTTCCTTTCCCAATCAATTAAATTCTCAGAAACTGCAAGGCATATCCGATAATCTTCTCCATCATATCCTGTGTACATCATATAAAAAACACCATCAATTTTGACTATTCTGGGATCTTCAGGACCTCTCGCTTCCTGGGGAACATCGTTTCGAAGAATGGGATTTTTCATCCTGTTAAAATGAACACCGTCTTTACTTGCAGCGTATCCAAGACAGTTGATGAAATTACCTTCATCCCCCCCGGATGAAATATCTGTGGCACGATATATCATATGTACCAGGCCTTTTTCATATACAGCTGCACAATTGAACACAGCTCCTGCTTCCCAGGAGTTACTTCTTTCGGGTTTTAAAATTGGTTTGTCAGAAAGTCTTTTTAATTTTATCATAATCGAAACTCTTCCTGCTAACTTATAGATTTCATTGTGTGCACCTGCTATCAAGATTTTTTCATTTTGATATTTTTTTTGCAAGCCTACACAATCTTTTTGCATTGTATTGCAAGATATCATTTCTGTCAAGTTTTTTTATAGACATGTGACATTATTTTTTATAGAATACAGAGCTATGATTAAAAGCATATCAATAAGTAAAATAGCCCAAATTGCAGATGTTTCTATTTCAACCGTGTCACGGGTGCTCAATGAAAAGCCTGGAATCAGTGCCGAAACCCGTAAACATGTTCTGGATATCTATAAGGATCTTATTACCTTATCAAGTACAGTAGGAAAGCACCCAATTACCGGACAAACTAATACTATAGGACTTGTTCTTCACAGAACGTCTCTTCCCTCCAGGTATAGTACATCATTTCAAAATACTATTGGTATACATGAAATAACACAGCATTCCGGATATCACCTTCTCAATACCTATGTAACAGATGCAGATATGAAAAACGGACGAGGGCTACCAATGATAAAGGAAAAGAAGGTAGATGGTATTATTCTGGCAGGCCCCCAACTCGAATCTTCTTTTATTCGGGATGTTGCTAAAAGCAATATCCCCATTGTCTTAATTGACAACAGGATAAAAGAAAAAGAACTGGATTGTATCTTAGATGAAAATGAAGTTTCTGTTTATAAATTGACACGACACCTGATTCAAAAACACAACCACCATAACATTGTTTTTCTTTCAGGGCCGGAAGCATGGATAAGCAGCAGAGAGCGCGGAGCAGGATATAGTCGCGCAATGGGAAAAGCATCCCTGCAGCCGAGAGTAATTTATATGCCTGAGACAACAGTGGAATCAGGTTCCGTTGCTATGAAAAACGCCGTAGAAGCATTCCCGGGAATTACTGCTGTTGTCGCAGTGAATGATGCAGTAGCGATGGGGAGTCTACTTGCCAGCAGGGAGATGGGTTATCCGGTTCCCGGCAAAATTGCAGTTGTAGGGTTTGGTGATACAGAGTGTGCAAACCTTTTCTCCCCCCCATTAACAACGATCCAAACTTTCGCGGAGGAGATTGGAAAGAAAGCTGCTGCCCGTCTAATCAATCTTATTGAAAGCGGCTCTGACAGGGAACACATCCCTTTAACCCTACGTCTACCAGCCAGAACGATTTTTCGTGGTTCCTGTGGATGTGCTTTTTAGGAACAAAAACCTATAATCTCATCTGAATCTACTAATATTGTTAATATCATGAGTTCAACTAAAATTTCTATACCATTTGCTCTTTAGTTATCTTCCCATATCCCTCAAACGGATAATCAATAACAATTCTTCCAACCTCTACATCACCAATACCACTGTACAAATCAACACGACCATCATCTCTCATAACTATACCGGCGGGAAAAACACAATCAGTCAATGAATTTTTTTTTGCAGGACCATCAGGATAGCAGCTTCTCGTGCCAATAATTTTAACATCCCTCGCTTCATGTTTTTCAATATCAAAAACAAATGAGATATTCGTATAAACCTGGAGTTCCAAACCGGATTCATCAATCTGTTTATAAGATTTGTGACCTATAACTCCTATCATACCACTGTCCAGGTAGTAACACTGATTACAACCTCCCCACTCATCATCTCCAAATAGTCCATCAACAATGGGTGCGTTTTCCACTACTGATGCATTTAATTCATCTATACTATTAATAATGGTAAAGCCTACTATTGAATCACTGCCGTATTTAGCTCTGATTTTTTTCCCTCTCGGTCTTGAAAAAACACCTATCCTGGACCCGTCCAGTTTTACCAGCCTGATATCTTTCATATATTCCGGACCGGTAGTAAAATAGACCAGATCATGTAAATCTTTACTTTTGTAAAAATAGCCGTAATATGTATCCAGTTTACCCTGCTTCATCCGGACATGAGTACCGCCTAATACAATTTCATCATCTATAAAAGCAATATAGGGGTCTTCCATTTGATAAATCATAGAATTGGGAACCAGTGCCCACTCATCCTTCCCTGAACTCTGAAACAATCTTGCCCAGGACCTGGCCCATTCTTCCCTTTTTTCTATTCGACCGTAGATATAGGTCTTTCCGTCCCGGTTAAATGGTAATGAAGGATTATAGACATCATATCCGTCAACACCTGTAAATTTTACTTTTACACTTTCATATATATTCTTTTCTTTTTCGAATAGTTCTCTCTGTTCTATCAATGTCATTTTATAACCACCTGAAAGCATTCTTAACCTAGGGAGGGCAACACAACAAACCTCTACACCTAAATAATACTGGTTTAGATAAATAAATTACGGTCTATTTTACAGTAGTCTGTAATTTTCTCTTTCTGCAACAGCTCAGTTATAGAAGCCTTTCCAATATTGATGTTTGTATCTCCGGAACCGTAATAGATATAGATATCATCACCGAGAGAAACGGCACCGCAACTGAAAACTGCATGGACATCAACGGAGAGCAGCCATTCGTGTTCCAACTCATAATCCCGTTCAGGACTCAATACAGGTTGTTTCAATCTCTCAATTTTTAAAATCATCTTTTTATCTTCAACCAGAGCTGACAGGAAGAAGACGCCCAGATGATATACCTTCATAACCTTCCCTTCTGTTTCCCTTTCTTCAACACCATGGTAAAAGAAAAGATATTTCTCTTCTTCCCCCTGCAGGACAGGTATAGCGGGAGTAGATATACCAATCCTCTCCTTTTCCCAATGAAGTCTTTTTTTAAGGAAGGGAATACCCTTATCTGTCCAGGGTCCCTCAGGAGACTGAGACAAAGAAACAAGAACATCTCCCTTATGAATACGGTAAAATAGAACAACAAGATCATCCTTTAACTGCAGCATAATTGAGTTCCTGGAAAATATTTCAGGTATTTCAAAAAGATGAGGGAAAAGGAGACCAATACGTTCCCATGAGGAATTCCAATTCCCTGAAAAATCTTTTTCAGGATACTTCTCAGACTCATTCACCATATATAGAAAGGACTGGAGATCAATCTTTGCCATCGCCAAATGACACATCTTATGAAAAGCGGTGTAGATAATATAAAGTGTATCTCCGATCACCATGAACCGGGGATCCTCCACCCCGCCCCTTTCTCGGTCATGATCAAACTTAGAAGGATGGGGTGTTTCATAATCTGCACTGGGGAGAAATACCGGATAAGGCAGACGGACAAAATCAATTCCATTCACAGACATGGCAAGACCGAACCGAGAAACATGGTCATTTCCCATTGCCCGATATAACAGATAGATTCTATCCCCAAGTTTTATCGCTGCGGTATTATATACAAGCTTTGATTCCCACCAATGCTCTTTAATTGCCATAAGAATAGGATTATGCGTACTACGTTTTACAAGTCCATTTATTTCCCACATACTAAGTCCTTCTATTTTAACCCGCTCATTACAAGATTCTGCATAAAATACTTCTGGAAGAATAGAAATACAACAAGTATAGGTATCAATCCAAGAACCGAAGATGCCATTAAGAGCGGCCAGTTTGTAAGTGCAGCCTTATCTGAAAGAAAAAGAGATATACCCAGAGATATAACATATTTTTTGGGACTGTTTATAACAATCAGCGGCCAGACATAATCATTCCATGCACCCTGGAAAGTAAAGATTGCAAGTGCTGCATAAGCTGTTTTCACCTGAGGCAGCATGACAGAAAAAAAGGTCCTTGGAATACTACAACCATCAATCTCCGCTGCATTTTCAAGGTCCTTCGGAAGAGCCATAAAATACTGACGGAGCAGGAAAATGCTGAACGCACCCCCGAAGGCACCAAGAGAATGGGGAACAATAAGGGCTTTGAAAGTATTTATCCATCCAAAAAACCTCATCTCGAAATAGAGCGGAACCATCAAAGTCTGGATGGGCAGCATCATTGTTGCAAGAACAATCATAAACAGAAGGTTTTTAAAGGGAAAATCCAACCGGGCAAACCCATAAGCTGCCATGGAACAGAAAATAAACATTCCTGTTACTCGGAATATGACAACAATCATAGTGTTGAAATAATACAAACCAAAATTGTAATAAGAGCTTGTAAAAAGTTCTGTATAGTTACTTAGATTAACCTTCTCCGGTATCCACTGAGGAGGAAATATAAAAATACTCTCCACATCTTTCAGGGAACTGGAAATCATCCATAAAAAGGGCATTATCATAAAGAGTGCACCAGCTATCAAAAAAAGATATATTATTACAGAACTAATTTTGATTTTTTTAAAATTCATAAGATTATGCGTCATAATGCACCCACCTCTTCTGGAGACTCAATTGAATCCGTGTAATAATAATAAGTATAACAAACAGAAAAACTCCCTGAGCAGCAGCATATCCTGCATGGCCCCATTTAAAGGCATTATTGTAAAGATAAACCACAATGGTATTTGCCGCATTATCAGGCCCAGCACCACTGGCTTCTGACGTTGCCCCCGCGAAGAGAATCTTTGCCTGGGCAAAGATTTGAAAGGAATTCATCATGGTTGTCAGGAAAATAAAGAGGGTCGTCGGTGAAAGCAAGGGAAGTGTTATACTTATAAATTGTCTAAAAGGACTTGCTCCATCGATATCAGCTGCCTCATAATACATAGGTGATATATTTTTCAATCCCGCAATAAAGAGAACCATATTAAAACCAACTCCTTTCCAGACACTCATTATTATCAGGGCCGGCATTGCCCATTTGGGATCATTCAACCATGGAATGGTCTCAGCTCCAAAAAAACCAATTACATAATTAAGGATCCCGTACTCAGTACTTAACACCCACCTCCAAACCATTGAAACAGCAACCATCATAGTAATTACAGGGAGGTAATAGATAATCTTCAGCACCTCTCCAAAAGGCATCTTTCTGTTAAACAAAATTGCAAGGAGTAATGAAAGAGGAACACTAAAGAGAAGAACACCACCTACATATACAAATGTATTCTTAACTGCTTTAAGAAAATCAGGATCGGTAAACATCCTTACATAATTTTTCAGCCCTATAAATTCAGGATGCTTCCCGATAATAGTCCATTTAAATGTGGAAATAAAAAATCCATATAATGTTGGAAACCCCATAAAAATTAATATCCCTAATATTACAGGACCAACAAAAATAAATCCCCACATCATCTCTGTTCTTTTCCGGGGAGATGCCAAAATCGATAGAGTTTTCGCGCTCATTCTTCCTCCTTATTGTTAAAAGAACTCTCCCCTTCTCCTGTAACAGGAGAAAGGAAAAGGTATAAATAAATTTCTATTCTTTTAATAACCTGTCAACAGTTTCCTGTATCTCTGCACACGCTTCTTCTGCGCTTGACTGTCCGGTAAATACAAGGTTCAATTTACCACCCATTGTATCGTAGAAAATCTTCACAAAATTGTCAAAAACAAGAACAGGAGCGGCATCTTTAATGGCAAGAAAGGCCTCATTATTAAACCCGGCTCTTACAGATCGAAGGAATGCACCTGAGTCAGCAACAGAAAGTCTTATAGGAATCGCATGACCCGATTCAGCAACAGGGGTCTGTCCTACAACACCAGTAAGGTATTCAATAACTCTCCATGCTGCGTCAGGATTTTTTGCGTCTGCAGGGATACCATATCCAACCATATCAACCCAGGTATGAGCCTTACCATTCTTCTCCGGCATAGGAACTACATTCCAGCCAAAAGGAAGATCCGCTTTAAGATAACGCATAGTCATCCATCGACCAATTATGTACATAGCACCCTTTCCCTGTGAAAATCTGTCAGCAGGAGAAATATCACGAAGCTGATCTGGAGTTGGATTAACACCATACTTAACATTCAGATCATTGATGTAGTTGACTGCCTCGATAAACCCTGGAGTGTTTATATTCAGCTTTGATGTACTTTCAATCCAGTCAGGAGCAAAGTAAGGGATAAAAGTTTTCCATCGGCCATAGTTAAAAAGGAGTCCGTGAGCCTCATCATTAGTTAACATTTTGGCAACTTCCAGGAATTTATCCATGGTCCATTCGCCCTTATTATAGAGTTCAAGTGGTGTAGGCAGACCTGCTTTATCAAACATATCCTCATTGTAGTAAATAACATAAGTAGACCAATCCTTTGGTATTGCGTAGAGATCGCCGCTTGCGGTATCGCTAAAAGAGGCAAGATGGCCTGGATTAAAATCTGCAGCATCAAAAACAGAGCTTGCATCGGCATACTTCTGAAGATTGGTAAGTTGTCCTTCTTTGTGGTACTGAACAAATTCAGGAAATCCAAAATAAGCGATATCCGGAGGTGTTCCACCGGCAACCATGGTCTGCAGTACATCACCGTATTCAGGTGGAGTAATAATCTCGACAGTTATGTCGGGATTCTGAGCCAGGAAGGGAGCCAGATATCCTTCTACTGTAGCCTTTTCACCAGCACCACCCCACATCATGAATGTGACATTACCACCAGCCTCTTCTTTTGCTTTTTCGCCATTACCTGCAGCGAAAACACCTACTGTACTTAGTACCAGTATAAAAAGCACTAATCCTGTAAACTTTAACATTTTTTTCATTCTTCTTCTCCTTATATATTATAAAAAAAAATCTTACACGAACCTCCCATTATATTTTTTAGGTTAAATTGAAGCGCTTCAATTTAACCTAAAATTTTTTACTCGATCTTACAGCACGATTCCCTGATAATCAGTTCAGGTTCAAGAAGCATCTGAGATTTCTCAGACGGTTTATCCAAAATGCATTCGATTAACATACTTGCAATCATTTTCCCTGCATCATATAACGGCTGCCGTATGGCAGTTATAGGGGGATTATAGTGCAGACTCCAGTCAGCATCATCAAAACATATTACTGAAATATCTTTTCCAACTTCATAACCAAATTTCTCTACACCTTTAACAGCACCAATTGCCAGCTGACTTCCTGCAACAATAACAGCTTTGGGAGGATTCGGTAGTTGTAATAATTTTATCATCTGGTTTGAACCTGTATCAATTTCATCGTCACTCTCAAGTGTATGAACAATTAAATCAAAATCAATTTGAATACCCTCTTCTAAAAGGCCTTTTTTATATCCTTCAAACCTATGATGAGAGAAAACATAATTTCCAGAAGTTCCAATATAAGCTATTCTGCTATGATTAAGCTTAGAAAGGTACCTAACAGCCTGTTCTATTCCTAAAGTACCATCAACATCGACCCACGAAAAATCCATAGAAAGATTGCTTCGTCCAAAAACAACAAAATTCTGTTTCTTTTCTGTTAACAATTGAATAATTGGATCGTCTACTTCGGGTCTTGTCAGAATTACACCATCCACGGCACCACTATCGACTAGCTTGGCATAGGCTCTTAGGTTTTCCTCCTGACTTACAGCTTCAGGAAGGGAAGATAAAACTAATTTGAAATTCTTTGTAAAACAGGTTTCAATTATTCCAGCCAGTAAATCTGAATAGTAATGTTCTTTCCTGGGACGTTTTGAAAATGGATAAATCAGAGTAATTGTATCCGTTCTTGATCTGGATAGATTACGGGCATTCAGATTTGGAATAAAATCTATCTCCCTGATCACTCCCAAAACTCTCTCCCTGGTTTCTACTTTTACTTTACCTGGATTATTGAGTACATTTGAAACTGTTCCGAGAGAGACTCCCGCTTTTTTTGCTACATCATTGATGGTAGGCATTTCATCTCCAAATAATTGAACCGCTTCAATATTAGAACAGATTATACCAGTTGTCAATAATTTTTTTCACAAAATCGTCTAAATTTCTAAAAAAATCACTAAACAGAAAGAATTGGGGATATTAGAAGAGATAGTTCCGGAAAAATAATTAGGACTTGCAACTCTTTGTCACTTCCCGCATCTGCTCAATTTCCATTTTCATAGAACCTGTAAACCCCAAATAATCCTGCTTACGACTCTTTAGGGAAAACCCCAGCCCTTCCAGTTGCAGCAGATATTTTGCGTTCACAGGATAATACTGATATTCAACTACTGAAGCCAATCCTATCAAATTTTGAAGATTCTTACCTTTTTCTGTATCTTCAAACCATGTGTCACAAAGTTTTACATACAGTTCAGGGTGGAAGTTGGTCATAATACCACAGTAACCACTATACCCTGTTTGTAATGATCCAAGCAGTGTTGCTGCATTTGCATTGTAAAGCTTAAGATTACTGCCCGCTGCAATCTTTGACCTGTCTTTAATAACATCAATGTCACAGCAGGTATCCTTAAGATAATAAAACCTTTCTGTTGATACAATCCATTTTAGAAGATCATCACTTATAAGCCGCTTATAAGGATAAGGACATTCATACAGTCCAAGTCTGATATCATTGGATATAGAAGAGAGAACTGTTTCCATCCGTTCTTTCCAGACTAAATCTGATTCTGACTCTTCTGCAAGAAGATTGCTTACTAGAATTACTGCATCCACTCCGGTATCAGCAATTGCTTTTATCTCTTCTATCTGATCTTCAGGAGAATCAGAAATATGTCCGGATGAAATAACAGGAACCCTGCCAGCTGCAAATTTCATTACAGCAGATGATAATTCAACTCTTTCTCTTAAACTAAGCTGATGCATTTCACTTGACTGGCAAACAGCAAACAATCCGGACACTCCCCTTTCTATATACCAGTCAACTAATTTCTCAAGAGCCTCATAATCAATTGAAAGATCATCCTTAAAAGGAGTTACCATTGTTGGCCACACTTCAGCTTTTCTATTATTTTTCATTTTATACCTCTACTACATTCCAAGAAAATTCGGGACAACCATAACAAACCATGGAACATATGTTATTAAAAACAGTACTGCAAACAATACAAGTAACATAGGAAATATTTCTTTTATAACAGTTTTTAAAGGTGTTCCCGAAATCCCCGACACTACAAATAGAAGCATTCCAAAGGGTGGTGTCGATAATCCAATCATCATATTGAGGGTTATAACCACACCAAAATGTACCAAATTTATACCCAAAGCTTCAACAAGAGGCAATACTATAGGAATAAATACAAGAGTTATTGCCATTGTGTCAATAAACATACCAAGAACAAGAAACATTATGTTTATAAGTAAAAGTAGTATGTATTTATTTGTTGTAATGGTTAGAAGAAGATTAGCAACAGCATCAGGAATATGTTCTATAGCTATAATATAGGAAAATGCAAAAGCACTGCCTACAAGTAATGAAAGTATTCCGGTAGTTTTTACAGTGGCTAATATAATATTTATCAGTTCCTTCCAGCCAAGAGCTTTATAGATAAAAATTGAAATTAGAATTGCATAGAGTGCGGCCAAAGCACCTGCTTCTGTAGGCGTAACTATACCGGAATAGATTCCACCCAGAAGTACAATAACAGAAAATAAAGCAGGAAATGCTTTTACAGTTAATAAGATTGCATCCCGGAAAGCTATTTTTACACCCCTGGGATAATTTCTCTTGTTTGCGATAAATGCAATATAGATCATTAGAGCAAAGCCAACCATTAAACCTGGTAGCATCCCACCCATAAAAAGAGCACCAATAGAAGCACCCGACAACATCGCATAAAAAATCATTGGAATACTTGGAGGGAAAATAGGACCTATTGTTGCAGATGCTGCAGTAATTGCACAGCTAAAACCATCATCATAACCATGCTCACGCATAGCTTTTATTTCCATCATACCAAGACCTGATGCATCTGCCAGAGCAGAGCCTGTCATACCGGAAAATATAATTGATGCAACTACATTTACATGTCCAAGACCGCCCTTTCTGTTACCTACTGTTGCATTTGCAAACTTAAATATCATCTCTGTAACTTTTCCACTGTTCATAACCTGAGCCATAAAAACAAAAAGGGGCACCGCAATAAGTATAAAATTGGAATTAAGTCCAGTTAAAACCTGAGTAGCTGTCATGGCTATTTCAGCTGCCGGGCTTTGAGCTATGGTAAAATAAAATATTGATGTCATCATCATTCCCAAAGCAATAGGAATTCTAAGAATAAAAATTGAAATAAAGGAAAGGAAAAATACAATGAGTGCAATATTCATACTATACTTCTCCTCTTCTTAATTTTCTAAAATCTATAAACAAATCATACCCAAGTCTGCCAATCATAAAAACAAGAAATATTATAAATGGAGAATATGCCCAGTTCATAGGAACCTTCATTACATTAGACTTTTTATATGCCATAAAAACAACATAATCATATGAAGGATAGAGAGCAATACAGAAGGAAACAAAAAGCATAAAGTTACCAATAAGCCTCATCCACAACTGTGTTTTTGGTTTTACCATATCGTAAACAATTGTAAACTGCACATGAGAATTATCCCTTTTTGCATATAGTCCACCAAGTAAGGCTGTCCATATGAAACATAGAAGTGTAAGCTCCAGAGGCCAGGTAAGGGGTACAAGAAAATATCTGTAAAATATTTGTAATAAAAATGCAATAAATAAAAGTATAAATGTAAATGAAGGAATGTAAATTTCGATTAGATCAAGAATAAACGACCCCGAACGTTTTAAAAATCTTACTGTCTGCAAATTAAATCCCCTTCTGAAAAATATCTGTTTAGACTAAACTATTACCTTAATAATTGTATAAATAAAATAAACAACCGACCCCGGCATGGTAACCGGAGCCGAAATAATTATAATAAATTACTTGTAAGATTGTATTTCGTTGTATAAATCCATATCCCAGCTTGCTGAAATATCAGGGCTGTCATTAATGTATGAATTTTTAGCGTATTCCTGAAATGCTGCTTTATCAACATCCTCTATTATTATCATTCCCTGTGATATAAAGAAGTCTTTAATTGAAGCTTCAGTATCAAGAACCTGTTTGTCACATGCTTCTCCAGCTACAACAAGAGCCTCCTGTACCCATTCCTGCTGCTGGGAAGTAAGACTCTGCCATTTTTTTTCGTTAATAGTCGGCCAGATAGTATCTACTACATGATCAGTAAGTACAATATATTTTGTAACTTCGTAGAATTTAGCATTTTTATCTGTAGGAAGAGGATTATCCTGACCTTCTACCGCACCTGTTTTAAGCCCCATATACACTTCACTAAAGGACATTGGAGTTGGATTTCCACCAAGAGCCTTACCCAGAGCAATCCAGGAAGGACTGCCTGGAGTTCTTAGTTTAACACCTGCCATATCTGCAGGAGTCCTTACAGGTCCAACTTTTTCTACAAGATTAAGCTCTCTTGTTCCAAGATAAAAAGCACCAAGAGGTCTTATACCCTGAGAATCAACAACATCCTGAAAAACTTTTTTACCAAGCTCACCATTATAAACTGCTTTCATATGATCATAACCACTAAAGGTATAAACTGCACCAAACATTGAAAGATAAGGAATAAACTCTGCAAGCCAAGGTGGAGAAGTATAGATCATATCTACAGTTCCTTTTCTTACAGCTGCCTGTTCACCTTCCTGGGAAAACAATTGTCCGGAATGATAAACTTCAACTGCCATTTCACCACCGGAAATTCTTTCCAGTTCCAGTTTAAAAACCTGCATCGCTCTTGTATGAGCATCACCTGGAACACTTACTGAAGAAAAGGTAAGTTTTACTGGTATTGCTGCTCCGCCGTCAGATGCTGCTTCATTATTTCCACCAGCAAAAGAGTACGATGCAAGTAGAAACAAAACAGCTACTATTAACATTACTTTGGTTTTCATAAACCCTCCTAAAATATTTTACAATCCTCAAGGACTGTTATTCTCTAAAACCCAGTTTCCTGGAAATTTCACTTGTTGCATTTTTAATAAGTGAGCCAATATGAACTATTCGCTCTTCTGTCATCCTGTCAGAAGGACCAGAAACACTTAAAGAAGCAAAAACCTCTCCATTAACATCCCTAATGGCTGCTCCTACACATATAAGCTGATCTTCATGTTCCTTATTATCAATAGAATACCCTCTTTCCCGAGTATCTGATAAATCCTGAAACAGGTTATTCTCATTCGTTATCGTTTTATCTGTAAGCCTGGCCAAACCCTTACTATTAATAATTTGCTTTATATGTATTTCAGGTAGTTCCGCTAATATGGCCTTACCAACAGCTGTACAGTAAAGAGGTGCTTTTATACCTATAACTGAATAGGTCCTCATACGCCGCTTTGACTCAACACAATCAACATAAAGAACTTCATCATCATCCAGAAGTGTCAGATGCACAGTCTCATCAGTTTCCTGATTTATTCCATTTAAATACGGTTTTGCTATTCTGCATATGGCAAGATCATTTTGCGCACGATATCCAAGTTCAATAAGCCTTGTTCCAAGATTATATTTATTGGTGTCTTCATTCCTTTCTACAAAACCTTCACTTTCTAAAGTTTGCAAAAGATTATGAGTACTGCTTTTAGGGATTTCAAGCATTCGGCTAATTTCAGAAATACCCAGAGGTTTACTTCTACCAATTATTCCGAGAATTTTAACAGCCTTTAGTACAGAATTAACCATGCTTGTTCCTATATATGAACAGTGTTCTTTTATATGAACATTATATACCCTGCTTATATTATCTGTCAAATTAATTTTGATTTTATATTTTTAGCATGATAAAGTATTCCCCTACATTGATTCTTCCAACACTTACACTTTTTAAGAAGACATATGGCTTCATTAAATAACAGTTATTATATATAATCCCACCCATGAAACTGACTATTTTGAATAAGGGATTAATGGATTACGCAGAAGCCCTCGAGCTCCAAAAAGAATTAATGCTCAAAAGGCAGAAGGAGGAGATAAATGATACATTAATTCTTCTGGAACACCCCCCTGTAATAACAAAGGGTAAACGAACAGAAGATC
>JAOZPU010000036.1 GCA_029932585.1 Spirochaetia bacterium
CTATATCATTGGTTACCGGAACAATTTCACAGTCATAGTTTTTAAGTTCTTCTATTACGTATGATCCCTTCTGGGCTGCAATTTTTTTTCCATTTATAAAATCCAAAGGTAAAAGATCACTATTTGTAACAAAATCTTTATGTACAAATGCAACGGGTTTAAAAACTGAATATGGTTTAGTTACAATAACAGGTTTACTCGCAAGAAAATCATTTGGCCAGCCAACATTAAGAATTATTTGGATATCACCTTTTATTAATCCTTCAGCTACAGATACAAATTGATCAGGTTGAAAATATAAATTTAAATCCATGCTTTCATTTATTATTTTCATAATATCCACACTTAAGCCAGAGGATACTCCCTTTTTAATAAAAACCCATGGTGGATAAGCAACATCATGCCCTACTTTGATATACTTATTTTTATCAGAAGAAATACCCATAGAACTTAAGATATCCTGCTGCTTATTCACAATATTTTTACTGTCATTATCCTGATTTTTCATAGATGAAATAATATCATCCTGATATTTCAGATTATTTAATATATGCTTTGAACTTGAATTTAAAAGAGTATATGAATTACTCAACTGCCCTACATAATGATAAATCCGATCTATATTTGTAGACTGATTTCTGACAGACTGATCAATACTTGTCATATTATTATCTATACGCATTAAAGATTGAGATGTAACATATAAATCTGTCCTGGTAATCTCGACCTTATCATTCAGCCCAATGCTTACTAATTCATATTCCTGAAGATTATTCTCTGATGAACTAATATTCTTTTCCAGTGTTTTTAATAAGCCGGAAATATCACTTGTTAGTTTTTTACTTTGTTCCGCAAGTTTTTTTACTTCGTCTGAAACTACCTTAAAACCTTTTCCATGCTCTCCGGCTCTGGCAGCTTCAATTGCTGCATTTATCGACAATAAATTAGTCAATTCTGAGATATCAGCTATAGCATGTACAGTATCACGAATTTTTAAGGTTGCATTCTGAACATCGGAAAAAACAGTTTTAAAACTTTTAAACTGCTCCCCCATCTGTTTAAGACCTGTTAAAAACTCATCCATAACAATAGAGGTTTGATCAAATGAATTCTTCCCTGTTTGAAGTTCTTTCAAAGAATCTTCTACATTAAATACAATTTGTTCTGAGTTATGGGTAATTTCTTTAAGTTTTGCATGTATTGTAGCTACATCAGTATCACTATTTGAGGCAGAATTAATCATTTCATGAACATATGCGCTATTAAGGTTTGAAACTGAAAACAGATCCCAAACATTTCCTGCTATTTCCTGCTGAAGTTTATTGGAAGCTTCAAGAAGTTGAAGCATTTTTTTCATTATATTTTCATCCATATCAATCCCCTAAGCAATAGTATCATATAAATTGATTTTTAGAAGTTATTTTATCCATTATTGCCAAAAACTCTTAATGTGTACAGATTTTTTACAAACTATCAGCAATTAAAGTCCCAATTTCTGAAGTACTTACTTCCTTATTTCCAGATGTATAAATATCTTTTGTTCTGTATCCTGCTTCAAGAACATTATTTATAGCATTGAAAATTGAATCATAGATTTCTTTACGGTTAAAACTATATTTAAAAAGCATGCCGAGAGATAAAATTTGTGCAATTGGATTTGCAATACCCTGTCCTGCTATATCCGGAGCACTTCCTCCGGAAGGTTCATACAAACCGAAACTGCCCTGTCCAAGTGATGCACTTGGCAGCATACCAAGAGAACCTGTTATCATAGATGCTTCATCTGAAAGAATATCACCAAACATGTTTCCACATAACATGACATCAAACTGATTTGGGTTCTTAACAAGCTGCATGGCTCCATTATCTACATACAGATGATTAAGCTTTACATTAGGATATTCTTTTCCCACCTCTGTAACAACTTCCCTCCATAGGACCATTGAAGTTAGAACATTGGCTTTATCTATAGAAGTTACCTTACCACCTCTTTGCTCTGCAGCTTTAAAGGCTACATGAGCAATTCTCTCAATTTCCGGTCTGGTATAGACAAGAGTATCAAGAGCTTTATCCCCTTCCCTTACTTTTGGAGATCCAAAATAGATACCTCCTGTTAATTCACGAACAACAAGAATATCCATACCATCTTTTAGAATTTCCTCTTTTAATGGTGAGGCTGCTGTAAGTTGAGGAAAAATAATTGCCGGTCTAAGATTGGCAAAAAGCCCAAGCTCTTTTCGTATGGGGAGAAGGCCTGCTCTTTCAGGCTGTTTAGAAGGAGGTAGACTTTCCCATTTAGGGCCACCAATAGATCCAAGTAAAACAGCATCGGAACTTTTACAAATATCCAAAGTTGACTTGGGAAGAGCTTCTCCGTGATTATCAATAGCTATTCCACCAAAATCAGCTTCTTTGATTGTACATGAAACATTAAAAGCCACCTTAATTTTATCCAGAACTTTTAAACCCTCAGCCATTACTTCAGGACCAATACCGTCTCCGGGTAATACTGCTATATTATAACTATCTTCCATTTATCTCTCCTTAGGTTGCATAGGCGACCATCCATTATTTTAACTGTAATTTTATTAAAGGCTATGGTATTTTTCTTTTTAAGTCAACAATAGGCTATACATGATTGACACCATGGGCATAGCAGGACTATGATACTTTTGTCGTGGGGTGGTCTGTTTGTCGGGCCTGAGATTTATACCCGTTGAACCTGATCCGGATAATGCCGGCGAAGGGAGCGTGACAATAATCGACCCACTTCTAATATTTTTTATTACCTGACCTTTTCATTACGATTGCATATCTATTTTGCGCCAGATATTAGCCTTACTTAGAGAAGAGCTAATTTATTAGGCATGTGATCCAGCGCAAAAAGCTTATTTAGGAGTGCATTATGCGTAAACTTTCTTCCATTGTTTTTGTTATTGCCATTATAGGCATATCTATCTTTTCCTTTTTCAGTAAAAAAGATTCTAACGAATCTACGGAGCTCACAATCTATGCCTATGACTCTTTTGTATCAGAATGGGGACCAGGACCGGCAATTTTCTCTGCATTTGAAGAAAAATACGGTATAAAAATCTCCGTAATATCTGCAGGCGATGCCGGTCAGGTTCTACAAAAGGCTATAATTGAAAAAGATAATCCCAGAGCAGATCTGCTTATAGGAATAGACAACAATCTACTAGCAAAAGCACTTAGTGAGGATATTTTTGAGCCATATAAATCTAAAAACCTTAATAAAATTCCAGAAGAACTGCTCTTCGACAATACAAACAATCTGACTCCCTTTGACTATGGCTACTTTTCAATTATCTATGACTCTGAAAAAATATCTAATCCTCCTGCTTCACTTATGGACTTACTAAAACCCGAATACAAGAATTCCATAATACTTATGGATCCCAGAACTTCCAGTCCAGGACTGGGGTTCCTTTTATGGACGATTGCTGAATATGGAGAGGGATTTGCAGATTACTGGGAAAAACTAATGCCCTCAGTCCTTACCATTACAGACGGTTGGGATTCCGGTTACGGTCTGTTTACCGAAGGGGAGGCCCCTATGGTTTTGAGCTATACTACCAGCCCGGCCTATCATGCAGAGTATGAAGAAAATTATAGATATAGAACTGCTATTTTCTTATCAGGACACTATATGCAGATTGAGGGAATTGGAATAGTAAAGAATTCTAAAAATCGTAAAAATGCTGAATTATTTATCGACTTTATTCTTGAAGATACAATTCAGAATATTATTCCTCTGACAAACTGGATGTATCCTGTTAATACACATCTGGAACTACCGGAATCATTTATGTATGCACCTAAACCAAAAACAACTCTTATAATTGATTCTAAAAAAATTGATCGCCAGCTTGTCGGTTGGATAGAAGAATGGACCAGTGCAGTTACAAACTAAAAAAAGAGGTAATTATATACTTCTACTGACAGCACTTTTTTTTATTATTCTGCTGTTCTATCTCCCCATCTCCCTTGTTTTTAAGAGTGCTCTTTTCCCACAGGGGAAAGGGTTTTCTCTGCAAAATATGGCAGATGTGATCTCATCTTCATATAACCGACGTATTATTGTATTTACAGTTTTCCAGGCAACTGTAAGTACAATTTTTGCCGTTTTACTTGGTTTACCAGGCGCATGGCTTCTTGCAACAAAAAACTTTCCAGGGAAAAGATTATTAAAGGCAGTTTCTTCTGTTCCTTTTGTACTTCCATCTATTCTTGTTGTTCTGGGTTTTGTAATTTTCTTCGGAAATAATGGTTACCTGAATAAAATGCTAATGGGAATTACAGGTCTTGAGGAACCTCCCTTAAGAATTCTTTATTCAATGAAAGCTATAATTCTGGCCCATGGATTTTATAATTTTCCAATAGTAATACGCCTGGTATCATCCCTCTGGGAGAAGTTGGACCCATCCCTGGCTAACGCGGCAATGTCAATGGGAGCAGGAAGGGTTCGCCTTTTCTTTACAGTAACCCTGCCCCAGATTCTTCCTGCGGTTCTTGCCAGCTCAGCTTTAATTTTTGTATTCTGCTTTACGAGTTTTGCAATAATACTTGTTCTTGGAGGTGGCCCTGCTTACACAACTCTGGAAGTAGAAATCTACCGTCAGGCCAGAATTTCACTGAATATGGATTCAGCGGCAGCTCTTTCTCTTACAGGGATTTTAATTACTCTGGTTTTTGTCTATCTCAATGTCCATTTTCAGTCCTCCCGCAATTATCATGAAAATATTGCTAATAGAGATTACATTGAACCAAATAAACCCGGAAAGATTTTCAAGTTGGGAATTTCACTATATATTCTTTCTATAGCACTCCTTGTAGCAGCTCCAGTTATTTCTGTTATTACAAAATCATTTATAATTCCAATTGCAGGTGGTGCAGGATTTGACCTTAGCAGTTCAGCTTACTATGACATTTTTAGAAAAACGACTGAAAGTTACGGTATTACATTACTGGAAGCAATTGGAAACTCCATAAGCTATGCTTTTTATACAGTAATTTTTTCCATTCTTTTCGGAACTCTTATAAGCTATGTGCTAAAGGGAAAAAGGAAAGCTTCGGCCATACTGGATACTCTGTTTATGCTTCCCCTTTCCGTCTCTTCGGTAATTCTTGGTCTTGGATATTTAAAGGTTATGAATTATCTGGATGAACCTTTTAGATCTTCACCAATTTTAATAATTCTGGCTCATACAGTTATTGCCTTTCCCTTTGTTACCAGAGCAGTTAAACCTGTTATGGATAAAATAAAGCCGGAACTAATTCATGCAGCCCTAAGCCTTGGGGAAACCCCTTTAAGAGTTTTTATGACAGTTGAACTTCCCCTTATTAAATCGGCAATATTTGCAGGGGCGGCATTTGCCTTTGCTATCTCCATAGGGGAGATGAATGCAACAATCCTTCTATCATCAGAAAATACCCTTACCATACCCCTTATGATCTATCGCCTTATTGGCTCGTACAATTTTATTGCTGCCTGCGCCCTTGGTACAGTACTTATTATTTTTACCTTTTTCTCATTCATAATAATGGATTATTTCGGCTCTGAAAATGGAGGTTTTTAATTGGGTGTTTCTATAAAAAACATAAGAAAAAGCTTTAAAGATTTTAATATAGATATAGATCTTGAAATAGGAAAAGGGGAACTTGTTACCCTTCTTGGACCTTCAGGATGTGGAAAAACAACATTGATCCAGCTTATTTCCGGTATAATTCCAACAAACTCCGGAACAATTCATATCGGCAGTAAAAATGTTACGACAATGCCAGTATGGTCAAGAGATATAGGTATTGTATTCCAGGATTATGCCCTTTTCCCCCATATGAATGTAGAAGACAACATTGCCTATGGTCTTAAAGCAAGAAAAACTGAATCCTCTCTTATTAAGATACGTGTAACAGAGATGCTGGAACTGGTACATCTTACAGGATACGGAAAAAGATCTATAAGCTCTCTGTCAGGGGGAGAAAAACAAAGAACAGCACTGGCCAGGGCTTTGGCGCCCTCTCCCCTACTGCTCCTTCTGGATGAGCCCTTAAGCGCTCTGGATGCTAAAATGCGTACAATTCTTAGAAGAGAAATACGAAGTATTCAGCAGGAACTTGGAATAACCACTATCTATGTTACCCACGATCAGGAAGAAGCCCTCTCTATAAGCGACAGAATTGTTGTTATGAACAACGGCAGAGTTGAACAGCAAGGAAGGCCATGGGAAATATATAATCATCCTGTAAGCGGGTTTAGTGCCGATTTTATGGGAGAATCAAATAAAATACCCTGTACAGTAGAAGAAGTATCTGAATCTGATGGAATCGCCCTGGCTTCTGTTAATGGTGATATTAATTTCAGACTACCATATAGGAATAAAATTAAAACAGGAGAGAAATATTTTGTTTTCTTTCGCCCACAGGATACTGAAGTGCTACATGATGGAATAAATAGAACAGAAGCGAATTTGATATCTGCACAAATAATTTCCACTGAATATTTTGGCAGATATCTTTCCTTTGAATGTAGTGTAAATAATACTATAATAAAAACTGAAATATCTGACCGTCAGGTTTTGGAGAGTAAAATATTTTCACCAGGGGACAGAATTACCTTTACTGTTAATCCGGAGAGATGCTGGTTGATTGGAAATTAATAGTGATAGCGCAGCTGAATAATAATTACAATTATAAAAGTTACTATCTCCGCAAACAAAAATGAAAGCCATATACCTGTGTTTCCAAAAAACAAGGGAAGTACAAGCAAACCAATAAGAAGAATTATAAAACTTCTTGAAAGAGCAATAACAGCTGACTGAACAGGTTTATCAAGAGCTGTAAAGTACATTGCCGCTGTAATATTTATACCCATAAATATAAGAGCAAAACTGTAGTAAAAACTTATTTCAGATGCCATATTAATAACAGTAATATCCTTAACAAACAGTCCTGCAATATCATTCCTGAATATCTGTAATATAAAAAAGGCAACTATCCCAATTAAAAAATTAGAAAACAATGCCGCATTTCGAAATTTTTTAACCCTGGTATATTTACCTGCACCCTTATTAAAACTAACCCCTGGATGAATTGCCTGGGCAGTACCAAAAAAAATCAACCCTGCAATCTCACCGATATAACTGGCAATACTATATGCTGCTACACCCATAGCACCAATTTTAATCATAAGAACAAGATTGAAGATATATACCGATGCACCTATTGATACTTCATCAATAAATTCAGACATTCCATTGTACATTATTCTAATTATAATTCTTCTCTCAGTTACCGGTTTTACAAATGACCATCCGGATTTATTGAAAAGAAAGTATACCATTAAAGAAAATGGAATAACCTCAGAAATTCCTGTAGCCCATGCAGCACCTTTTATTCCAAAGTTGTAATAACCAATAAATAAATAATCGAGAAGAATATTAATTACAGAACCGGAGATCATTGCAACAACAGGAAAAAAAGGTGATCCTCCTCCCCTTATAAACAGATCCAGAGTAAAAGTATAAAGAAAAAAAGGTGCAAAAATAATAATAATTTTTAAATAATCGCTGACCATAATCTCTATACTGCTGTCTGCACCAAGAAAAAATGGTATAAATTTTAAGGTCGACAGCCCTGCTACAAGGGTAACAAGACTAAGGAAAGCAAGAAGAATAAGGGTAAGGCTGTATAATCGGTTTGCAGAAGTTTTATTACCAGCTCCCCGCTGAATATTGGCAAGGGTCGAACCGCCGGTTCCGAACATAAGACTTAATCCGGAAAACACCATAACAAGGGGCCATGCAAGATTAATTGCTGCAAGACCTTCCGGACCGACAAATCTGCCAATAAATATGCCGTCTACAATTTGAGCTGTAGAAATGGAGACTAAACCAAATACAGAGGGAATCGCGTAATGGCTGAATATCTTTCTAACTGAATCAGATCCAAGTTCAATTTTTTTATTTTCCATAGTTATGAAATAACTACTGTTTGGCAGGAGAGTCAAGGGCATTTTCCATGGAGAAACAATAACACCTACCTTTCTATCACACTAATCTAACAAAGCTCTGTTAAATAACATATACCTTTAAATGTTTATTGTGCCCTTCAATATCTGCTTTTACAATAGAGCCAGATTGTAAAGGAGAATTAATCATGCCCCTTAGATTTAATTTAGCAGACTGTACAGGTTGCAAACTTTGTCAGCTGGCTTGCTCGGCTGTTCATGATGGAGTATTCAATCCAGAAAAAGCAAGACTTAAAATGACACATGAATACAATAAAGACGGAATAAAGATACGCTCCAGCAGCTGTATAATGTGCGGCAAGTGTGAAGAAGCATGCCCGACAGGTGGTATTAGAAGTAATGGAAGATGGATGGTTGTGGATAACGACAAGTGTAATGCGTGCGGAGCATGTGTAGAAGTATGTCCGACAAATATTCTTTATCTTGACTCAAATAACAATACTATTATCTGTGATTTATGCGGTGGCGATCCGGAGTGCATAAAATGGTGCCCGAAGGATGTAATTACACTTTGGGAAAAGGAGCCGAAAAAATGAGTGTTGACATGAATAGTAAAGTAAGCAGTTTTTTTGGTAAAATGCTGGTTGTAAATTTAACCACTGGTAAAATTGAAGATAAAGAACTTCCCAGAGAATGGGTAGATCTCTATACCGGTCAAAAGGGTCTGGGATCCAGAATACTTATGGAGGATTTTGATGTAGAGACTGATCCTCTTTCCCCTGAAAACCGTGTTATTCTTACAACAGGAATAATGACAGGAACCATTGTATCCTGTTCTGCAAAACTGGCAATGACAACAAAATCTCCACAGACAGGGACTATATCAGATGGTTCAGTTGGTGGTCATATTGGTGCGGAACTGAAATATGCTGGATACGATGCTGTAATGATTACAGGAAAAGCTCCTGAACTTTCCTACCTGCATATTGATCCGGATACAAAAGAGATACGCGGGATTCCAGAGTTTAAGGGACTTGGAACTTTTGATACTGAAGATAAACTTAAAGAAATAACAAAGGATGAGAAGCTTAAGGTACTTGCCATAGGGCCTGCAGGGGAAAACCTTGTACCTTTTTCCTGTGTTTCATCAGAACGCTACCGTCAGTTGGGGCGAGGTGGAATGGGTGCTGTAATGGGGAGTAAAAATCTTAAGGCAATAACTATAAGAGGCTGGCTTGATGTAGGTGTAGCAGATATAAAAAAGTGCATGGAGATGTCCATGGCTGCCCACATAGAAGATGGTGTTATAGATCCTGAAAATGAAATTTACACTCATGGTACAAGCATTCTGGTAAATTATTCACAGGAATCAGGACTACTGCCAACCAAAAACTTCTCAGAAGGTCGATTCCCGGAATATGAAAATATTAACGGTGAAGCATTCAAGGCTGTTCGATTAAATAAAAAAGCCTGTTTTTCCTGTGGCATTGCATGTGGTAATTATGTAAAAGATGGAGATGCCGTAGTTGAGGGTCCTGAATTTGAAACAATTGCCCTCTGCGGATCCTCCATAGGAGTTGGAAGCCGAGCTGAAATAATTAGGATGAATGCTGTTTGTGATGATCTGGGAATAGATACTATTTCGGCAGGAGGAACAATTGCTTTCATGATGGAAGCAACTGAAAAAGGACTTCATGATTTTGGAATACGCTTTGGTGAAGCTGAAAAAGCATATAAATATATGGAAGACATTTCATTCCGCAGAGGTATTGGCGAAGAAGCTTCAAAGGGATCTAAGTGGCTTGCAAAAAAATATGGAGGCGAGGATTATGCCATTAATGTAAAAGGGATGGAGCTTCCAGGTTACGATCCAAGAGGTTCCTGGGGGATGGGTATGGCCTATGTAAGTGCACCAAGAGGAGGATGTCATATGACAGCCTACCCCGTTGGTGAGGAAGCATGGGGTACCCTTGACCCATTCACTTTTGAAGGAAAGGGAAAACTGGTTGCAGATATGCAGAACAGCCAGTTTGTAAAATTTTCCATGGGAGTTTGTGATTTCTGGCCTATTAGTGATGAAACAATTGGAAGCCTATATGAGGTTACAGCAGGTGGGGAATGGCCGGCAGAAAAGGTGTATGCAGTAGGAGAGAGAATATTCAACCTCCAAAGAATGTTCAATGTAATGCTAGGATTTGATCGACGGGAAGATACTCTTCCAGGAAGATTTTATAAGGAAATTCTTAAAGAAGGACCTCCAAAAGGTCACCCTATGACAAAAGAAGCCTTCGATAATGCAATGAGTGAATATTATAGTTACAGGGGATGGGACGAAAGAGGAAGGCCAACCCTTAAAAAACTTAAAGAACTTGGAATTGAAGCGAAGTTAGTTAAAGCCTATTCAGTAAAAACAGGTATTCAGGTTTAGTGTTACTAAAGAATTTTTAAGATTTTTTTGACATCCACTAAAATATCAGATGGATGTCATTGCTTAATTAGAGTTGTAATATTGATCTGAGTAATGATGTATTAACAATATTAAATATTTATATGAGGTATATAAAATGAAAAGCGGACCAAAAAGTAAAGCAATGTTTGACAGAGCTGCAAAGTCCATTTCCGGTGGTGTTTCTTCAAATTTCAGATACTGGGGTGATAATTCGACACTAATAGTAAAAAAAGCAAAGGGTGCATATCTTTGGGATCAGGATGATAAACGATATGTAGACTACAGGCTTGGATTTGGACCAGTTGTTCTGGGACATGCCCGGGACGAAATAAATGAGCATGTATCCGAAGCAATTAAAATGGGTACAACTTTTGCTATGACGAATGAATATGAAATAAGAGTAGCAGAAAAAATAAGAAAGATGACCGGCGTTGACCTTGTCAGAATGACAAATACCGGAACAGAAGCAACAATGGGGGCTATCAGAATTGCCAGAGCCTTTACAGGCCGTGATAAGGTTCTTAAGTTTGATGGAGCCTATCATGGGTTTCATGACTATTCACTATGGAACACCTATCCTCCGACAACAGGAGTTGGCTACAGGAATTCACCATTCCTTATTCCTCAGGGCTCTGGAATTCCAAGATCTATAGGTGATCTTATGTATTCACTTCCATTTAATGATAAAGAAATTCTTGAAACAAAACTTAAAGAAAGATGGCAGGATATTGCCTGTATAATTGTAGAACCTCTTCTTGGTAACCAGGCATCAATAATGCCTCAGGATGGTTTCCTTGATTTCATTAGAGAACAATGTACCAAATATGGTATTGTAATGATTATGGATGAAGTAAAAACAGGTTTCAGAATTGCAAAAGGTGGAGCTCAGGAATACTTCAATGTAAAAGCTGATCTTGTAACTTATGCCAAATGTCTTGGAAATGGTTTTCCAGCTGCAGCAATTGGAGGGCAGAAACATATAATGAAAGAAGTAGGCCCTGGTAAAATTCCTCATGGAGGAACATTCGGGGCCAATATTGTAGCCATGGCGGCAGCTGATAAAACCCTGGACCTTATTGAATCAGGTGAACTTGACAAGGTAAATGCTCATGGAAAACTGCTTCGAGCTGGTTGGAAAAAGATTTTAGATAAAGCAGGAGTTCCCTATGTAATCCAGGGACCTGACGCTATGCCTGGCATTGTTTTTACTGAAGAACCAGTTTGCAAAGAGTACAAACACTGGGCTGACGGAGACCATGATACCTACGATGCAATTATTAATAAATGTATTGAAAACGGCGTAATGCCGGATTACGATTCTCGGGAACCCTGGTTTATCTCTTCATGTCATACAGACAAAGATGCTGATTTTGTTCTGGATGTTTTTGAAAATGCTGTTAAGGACGTTTTAAAGTAGATGAGGAGTTTGTTAAGTATATAGTAATAATATATCACTTGTATTTCAGAAATATATTAGTGCTGTATCAGTAGTGAAATTTAGAGTATATTTTTATAGAGAAATAAAACAAACAGGAGAAAAAAAATGAGAAAAAACTCATTGTCAAAAATGTTCATTGTTATGATAATTCTTATTTTTGCCGGTTCTGCATTATTTGCAGGAGGTCAAAAAGATGGAAAATCAGCTAAAGCTAATGATGCCAGATTTAATGTAGGTTTTACAACAGAAGAAGCTATCTCTACCTTAATACCCGATGAAAGTTGGCAATATGTAGAAATGGGCTGTATTTTCTGGCCCCTGGTTTACGACCAGCTTTGGGTAATGGGACCGGCACCTGATTATAAACCAGTTCCAATGCTTGCAACAAGCTGGGAAACTGAAGATAACCAGACATGGATTTTTCATTTAAGAAAAGATGCAAAATTTCATGATGGTGTTGCAGTTACTGCAGAAGATGTTGCTTTTACACTGGAATATTTTCCAGCTTCCGATCCTGCATGGGAGTATGAAGATACAGATTGTGAGGATATTCAGGTAATAGATGATTACACTATTCAGTTTACACTGAGTGCAAAACATGGTGGTGATTATCCCCCGGTTTACTGGACACCAATTCTTCCAAAACATATCTGGGAAGACTATAAGGACGATATGCACTCATTTAATAATGACGATGCTATTGGATCAGGACCTTTCCATTTGAAAGAGTTTCAGTCAGAACAGTATATTTGGCTTGAAAGCAACGAAGATTACTGGGGCAATGTACCTGAGGCAAAAACTGTTGTTCTAAAAACATACGGAAGCTCAGAAGCAGAATATATGGCGCTGAAAAAAGGCGAAATAGATATGATCGGTTATAACAGTATCGATCCTCTGGCTTTAGATGGTTTTAAAGGAGTTGACGGTGTTGAAGTAAAAATTGATCCAGGCATAACTATCGACTGGCTTTCATTTAACCTTCACAAAGAAAACGCTATATCAGATTTAAATGTACGAAAGGCCATTATGTATGGTATTGATACAGAAAGACTTATTTCTCTTGCATTCCTTGGTTATGCGGATCCGGCGGACAGCTTTATGTATACAGAGCTTCCAGACCATAACCCTAACCTTCCACAGTTTGATTATAATGTAAGCAAGGCTAAATCTATTCTTGCAGGAGCTGGTTACAAAGATACTGACGGTGACGGAATAGTAAATGATCCTAAATCCGGTGATAATCTTGTATTCGAATTACTTGGCCCTTCAGACTGGACCATGGAAGTCAAAATGATAACTCTTATCAAAGAACAGATGAAAGATATCGGTATAGAAATATCACCCAAAATAGTGGATCTTGATACCTACTACGAGTTCTGGTATGCACCGGAAGAAGATTCTTTTGATATTTCCATTGGTAATGAAGAACCAGGCCCCCACGCAGACTGGATTTGGGAATTTGCCCGAAGCTGGGACAACGGTGGAGAAGGATGGAACTGTGCATACTACAATAATGCAGAGTTTGATGAGTACCTGGATGATATGGCTGAACAGAGTGATATAGATGCCAGAAGAGCAGATCTTTATAAAATGCAGGAGATCCTTGCAAACGATCTTCCCTACGGCTTTCTTTTAAGATACAAATCTATTAACCCTGTACGATCAGATAAGTTTACTGGTTACACAAGTACTATGGGCGGTGTATCCACATGGATTAATCCATGGTCATATTATAACGTTAAACCAGTTAAATAAAATTTTAGCCCAGGGCTCCTCACTAACAAGAGGAGCCTTTTTTTTAAGGTGGAGATAAAATACTATTGAAAACAATACAATTTTTTCTAAAAAAACTTACTGGAGCATTTATTACCATTTTTGCAATTATAGTTGCTAACTTTGTAATATTCCGCATTGCCCCAGGGGATCCCATTAGAATGATGTTTCATGATCCCCGGGTAAGTGCTGAACAGATAAAAGCTATGCAGATAAAATTTGGTCTGGATAAGTCCTTGTGGGGGCAGTTTATCGACTATTTCAAGCAACTGATGAAAGGTGATATGGGATTTTCTTTCTGGCAGAAAAGACCAGTAATTGAAGTTATTGGAGACAGAATAGGACATACTTTAATTCTTGTAGTTACAGCCCTTATTATTGCAACAATAATTGGAATTTTACTCGGAGCAATTGCAGGATGGAAGAACGGATCAAAAACTGACAGATCAATACTTTCAGTATCTCTTGTCCTTTATTCTATACCGACATTTGCTATGGGTATACTTCTTCTTCTTATTTTTGCTTATGTTCTTTCCATTTTTCCCCTTGGAGGAATATCAACTCCGGCCTCTGGATTTACCGGTTTTATGTATATAAAAGATGTCATCTGGCATCTTATTCTTCCGGCTTTTTCAATCATACTCTGGTATATAGGGGAATACATCCTTATGACCAGGAGTTCCATGGTGGAGGTTCTCGATCAGGATTATATTGTTACTGCAAGAACAAAGGGTCTAAGAGAATCAACTATTTTAAGAAAGCATGCACTACGAAATGCACTACTTCCAGTTGTAACCCTTTCAGGAGTAAACTTTGCCTTTGCTATAGCAGGTGTAATAGAGGCAGAAACTGTTTTTTCATGGCCTGGTATAGGTCGCCTTACATACGATGCTGTTATGAAAAGGGACTATCCTCTTCTTCAGGGGATCTTTTTACTTTTTGCAGTTTCAGTTGTACTTGCAAATTTCCTGGTTGATCTTATTTACAGCAGAATTGATCCGCGAATTAAAACAGGAGATGTTAATGTCTGATATTTCTCTAAATAATAAACAAAAGAAAACAAAAATACGCAGACAAAAAATTAAGGATTTTATTTCCCTGCTTATCAATCACAGAATGGGGAAAGTGGGTGTCGGGGTAATTATTTTTTTCCTGTTCATTGCATTTGCTGCCCCCCTTCTACGCACAGTTAATCCTCATCAATCAGGGAATGCTGTTGAAATACTGATTCCTCCAGACGGACAGTTCTGGTTTGGTACAGATGATCTCGGAAGAGATGTCTGGAGCCAGGTAATATACGGTTCAAGGATTTCACTCTTAATTGGTTTTATCAGTGCCCTGGCAACAATATTAACCGGTACCCTGGTTGGTATAATAGCAGGCTTTTATGGTGGAATTATTGAAGAAATTCTAATGAGAATTGTTGATTTTTTTATGATGCTGCCGGCTCTTCCATTGATGATAGTTCTAGCAGCAGTTCTGGGACCAAGTATCTGGAATATAATATTCGTTGTAAGCCTTATAAGTTGGCCAACTACAGCCAGAGTTGTAAGATCCCAGATTTTATCTCTTAAAGAAAGACCCTTCATTGAGGCTTCAAGGTGTATAGGTGCCAGCAATTCACTATTGATGTTCGGAGAAATTTTCCCAAACGTTGTACCTATCCTTTTTGCTGAAGCAGTGATTATGATCACCGAAGCTATCTATGCAGAAGCAGTACTTAGCTTTCTTGGATTAGGTGATCCCGTAAGAATGAGCTGGGGATCTATGCTACATTTTGCCTTTGATTCCGGTGTAATGGCAAGAGCGCCATGGTGGGTACTTCCTCCTATTCTCTCTATTATTCTTTTAATAGTTGGGTTTTCATTTTTAGGAACTGCAGTAAGTGATGTCCTGAAGCCAGGCTACAAAGAAACAAAGGGGTTATAATAATGGCACTACTTGATATTAAAGAGCTTAAAGTACATTACAAAACCCGAAAGGGTCCTGCAAAGGCTGTAGACTCAATAAGCCTGACAGTCGAAGAAAATGAGACCGTAGGACTAATTGGTGAATCCGGCTGTGGCAAGTCTACTACAGCCAGAGCAATAATGAAAATTATCAAAGAACCCGGAGAAATAGTTGGTGGAGAGGTAATTTTTCAGGGAAAAGATATAATTAAAATGCCTGATTCCGAGTTTAGAGATATCCGAGGCAATAAATTAACCATTGTAAGACAGGAAGCACAGAATGCGCTCAACCCTGTAATGTCCATTGGCAATCAAATTGCAGAGGTAATTCTTGCGCATCAGGATGTAAATAAAAAAGAAGCATGGTCAAAAGCTGAAGAACAACTTGATATGGTAGGAATAAGCCATAAAAGAGCAAAATCATTCCCCCATGAACTTAGCGGTGGAATGAGACAAAGGGGTATGATAGCTATTGCAACTGCGTGTAATCCTGATTTTATTATAATGGACGAACCAATTACTGGTCTGGATGTAATAGTACAAAGGCAGCTGTTAACCCTTATCAATGATCTAAGAGAAAGACTTAATCTTACAGCACTTTTTATAGCGCATGATCTCTCTGTAGTTTCAGAAACCTGTGATCAGGTTGTTGTTATGTATGCAGGTAAAATAATGGAGAAAGCTGATGTGGTTTCAATTTTTAAAAACCCTCTCCATCCATATACACAGGCATTAATTAATTCTTATCCAAGTATTCGTGGTGAGAAAAAAGATCTAATAAGTATTCCAGGATCACCCCCAAGACTTGTTGATCCCCCTCAGGGTTGCAGATTTCACCTGCGATGTAAATTTGCCATAGAAAGATGCAGGGTTGAACTCCCTGAAATACGTGAAGTTGATGGACACGAAGTAGCTTGCCATATTGTGGGATAGGATGAATATGAAAAAACACGAAGTAATTAAGGTAGAAAATTTAACCAAATATTTTAAAATAAAAAAAGGGTTCCTGTCTAATTTTTCAAAAAGCAAACAGGAATATATTTATGCAGTAAACAATATAAGTTTTTCAATAGGGGAAAAAGAAATTCTTGGATTTATAGGAGAATCAGGCTGTGGTAAATCTACTATGAGTCGTTCGATTCTTCGATTGATAGAACCAAGCTCCGGAACTATCTCCTTTAAAGGAAAAGACATACTAGCGTTAAATAGTAAAGACTTAAGAAAATATCGCAGAAAAATGCAGATGATATTCCAGGATCCTTTTGGATCCCTTAACCCCCGTAGAACAGTAGCAGATACCCTTAGACAGACTGTTAAAATCCACAAACTCGCTGAAACAATTGATGAGGAAGATAAACTTATTAAAGAAGCTATGGAAGAAGTTGAGCTAATTCCCGTAGAAGAATACTGGGATAAGTATCCTGCCCTTTTAAGCGGAGGACAGCAGCAGAGGGTAAGTATGGGTAGAGTAATTATATTAAAGCCCGAATTTGTAATTGCAGATGAGCCGGTATCAATGCTTGACGTTTCTGTAAGAATTGGAGTTCTCAAACTAATTTTAAAAATGAAGGAAAAGCATAATATTTCCTTTATCTATATTACTCATGATCTTTCAACAGCAAGATATGTATGTGACAGAATTGCCATAATGTATCTTGGAAAAATTGTAGAGATTGGACCAACAGAAGAGATACTTGCAAACCCTGTTCACCCATATACCCAGGCTCTTATAAAGGCTGTACCCGATATAGATCCAACAGTAAAGGTTAAAGAGATACCCATTAAGGGTTATGTTCCAGTTGTTCCTGGAGAGGGTGTTAACTGTAGTTTTTATCCCCGTTGTCCTTATGCAGATGAACAATGTAATAATGAAATGCCAACCATGAAAAAAGTGGGTGATGATCATTTTGTTGCATGTTTTAAAAGATAACAGGAGTCTTTTATTGTTTAGCATAACTTTAGTGCCAGCCCCATTCGGAGGTGGTAATTTGCTAAGTTGTAAAAGTTAGAATTATGGATAAACTGACAGGTAATAAAATTTCTACATCAGATATAATTTTGTATAACGGTAAAATTTACACTGTGGATAAACAAAAGAGCTGGAAAGAAGCTATTGTAGTTAAAAATGGTAATATTGTTTATACAGGCAGCTCTGAAGAAGCTTTACATTATAAAGAACCTGCAACAGAACTATTTGATCTAAAAGGTAAAATGGTACTGCCAGGATTTGTAGATGCCCACATGCATCCCCTAATGAGCGCAGACATATATATGAATCAAATAGCACTCTTTGATAACCCCGATAAAAAATCTATGATTAAAGTAATAAACGAATTTACTAATTTACATCCCAATCAAGAAGTTATAAGAGGGGGAGGTTTTAACAGAGCAGCATTTGACGAACAGGGGCCCAGAAAAGAATGGTTGGATTCTATAGAAAAAGATAGACCCGTATTTATTGTTTCAGGGGACGGGCATTCTGCATGGGTAAATTCTGCCGCTTTACAGTTGGCAAATATTACAAAAGATACTCCAGAACCGGAAGATGGGCATATTATGAGAGATCCGATTACGGGTGAACCATCAGGATTATTGCAGGAAAAAGGAGCAATGAATCTTATATTGAAAACATTACCCATAATATCAAAGGAAAGGTATAAACAAGATATTATCTATCTTGAGAAATATTTTGGCAAGACAGGTATTACCACAGTTTTTGATGCTAAGATTTCTCTTGATGAAGAAAATTACTGGATGGCTTATAAAGAATGCGCGGAAGAGGGAAAACTAACCTGGAGGTATAGAGGCGGATGGTATCTGGATCCTGCAAAAAACCTTACCGACGAAATAGAAAAAGGGAAAAAACTTTCTGAACAAATAAATACTACACCGTACTTTCAGGTTAATGCATTTAAATTTTTTCTGGATGAAGTAGCCGAAGAAAAAACATCCTATATGCTCGAGCCATTTGAAGGGGAATCAGAAAATAGAGGATTTAAAAATTTTGAAGACAAACAGATATTGGAAGCCTTTATTCAACTTGACAAAGAGGGATTTCAAATACACTGCCACCAAATTGGTGATGCTGCGGCACAGTATGGATTAGACACTCTTGAAAAGCTGGAAAAAATTAATGGTAAAAGGGATAGAAGACCTTCTTTTGCTCATTGCCAATGGGTAACAGAAAAGGATAAAAAGCGAATGGCAGCTTTGGGTGTTACTTCAATTTTATCAGCATACTGGATGGCAACAGATGATTATTACTGGGATCTATACCTTCCCTACCTGGGAAAAGAAAGAGTAAATAATATGTATCCCGTACAGAGCCTCTTTGATCTTGGAGTAAATATGGCAGTTCATTCCGATTTTTTTGTATCAGAACCAGATCCAATGTATGCAATATATACAGGCATAACAAGAAATATTCCAAAACGTATTTTCGATGAAAAATATGCACTGAATCCAATTTATTCAAGAACAGTAAACGAAAAAGATAATTATAATAAAAACGAGATAGGACCACTTCCTCCATTTAAAGAGAGTGCAACTCTTGAACAGATGATCTATGCCTTTACTATGGGTGGAGCTAAATCTATGTTTCTGGAAAATGAAATTGGATCTTTGGAAGTTGGCAAAAAGGCAGACATTGTAATTCTCTCCGACAATCTTTTTGAACTGAATATTGAAGAGATACCAGATGTTCAGGTTGAAATGGTTTTTTTTGAAGGGAAACATACCTATTGAGAAAGATGTGCTTACCCTCTAAATATTCCCTCTCCCAGCTCAGCAACCAAAACAGCCGAAAGAACCAAAGCACTTCCTATCCACCCTTTTAAGTACAACCTTTCTCCAAGAAAAATTGCAGCAAGGAAAACACCAAACAACGCTTCTGTAGCGCACAAAACAGCACCTCTGCTTGATGTGGTATATTTAAGAGCAACTGTAACAGTTACATGAGTAATAACAGATCCAAAAAAAGTTATATATGCCATAGAAAAAATAAGATCTCTACTCCAAATAACAGGAGCTGTTTCAAAAGAGAATGCATAAATCCAAAAAAGAATTCCAGCTACCGCGGCTTCAAGGAATGCAAGGATTAGAACATCCATTTTTTTTGCATACTTACCAAGAAGGGCAAGTTCCATGCCAAAAAAAACAGCACCAATCAGAGTAATACCGTCACCTCTGGAAATTGAAAAACTTCCCTGGAATGTTAGAAACCCTATTCCA
>JAOZPU010000037.1 GCA_029932585.1 Spirochaetia bacterium
TCATATAAATATAATAACATGGAATTATATAAAAATCCATTAGATAATAGCTTGAAATGTGTAAAAACACCATTGGGTTGCGGCATGTTTATTGTAAAAACACCATTGGAAAATGATATTTATTCTCTTCCAGATAGGAAATGATAACTGAATAAGATTAAATTTTTAGAATAAATCGTGCAATTTCGAAATATATAGACAACCCTGCCACATCAATTACTGTTGCCATTAAGGGCCCTGACATAACCGTAGGATCATAACCCATTCTATGAATAAGAAGGGGAGCAAGAGTTCCTATCATATTGCTTATAAGAACAACAAATATTAAAGAGAAACCAATAATAAGCCCCTGCTCAATTCCTATACCCGGGGGCAGAATAATGCTTCGCAAAATAATAACTGCTCCTGTAATAACACCCATCATTATTCCAACAGAAAGTTCCTTAAACATTATAATTCCAATCTCTCTAAACTGGATTTCTCCGGTGGCAAGGCCCCGAATCATGAGTGTTGAGGATTGACTACCTGCATTCCCTCCTGTCTGGGTTATTACAGGCATAAAAATAAATAAAAATGCTGCACTCAATATAACCCCTTCGTAATGATGAAGAACATTGGTTGTTATAGTTCCTACCAAAAGAAGTACAATTAGCCAGGGGACTCTTTTTTTGACAAGTCCCCATACGGATGTAGACATATAGCTTTCTGCCTCTCCGGACATAGCACCCATTTTATAAACATCTTCTGTCTGTTCTTCTCTAATAACATCCAGGGCATCATCAAAAGTAATATCTCCAAGAAGAACATTGTTTTGATCCACAACAGGTAGAGAAACCAGGTCATTGGCTTGCATAATTTTTACAGCTTCCTCCTGGTCTGTATCTTCACGTACAGAAATTACTTTTTCGTCCATAATATCAGAAATTGTTTTATTATCATCTGCAGATAAAATATCCTGTATAGAGACAATACCTATAAGTCTTTGAAGATTATCCAGTACATAAATGTTATACAGAAATTCAACTTTATCAGCATTCTTACGAATAAACTCAAGAGCGTGTGATATTATAATTGAAGATCTTATAGCAAGGTATCTGGGGTTCATTAAACCAGCTGCATCATCCTCATCAAATCTCAGGAGAAATAGAGTTTCTCTTTTTACTTCATCACTAAGGCTTTCCCATACTGTGTTACGAATTTCATGATTAACACTCTGAACAATATCAACAAGATCATCCGGTTCCATCTCTTTAAAAAGTTCTTTCTTATTTTGTTCAGATAAAGTGTGAAGTATTCTTTCCTGCTGAGGGTCAGTTAGTTCTGTAATAAGATCCAGTTTTGTTTCCATAGGAAGATGGAGAAAAACAAGTGTTTCTTCTTCGTCTGATAAAACACGCCATTCTTCTGTAAGTTCAACTATATCAACTTCTTCGAGGAGCTCTCTTAGGCGCAAGGGATCCAAAATTTCTTCGTATTCTCTTAGATGTTCAATCCATGTGCTCATATTTTCTCCCAATCACCAATAAGCTGAATTTCGGGTTCCAAATTAAACCCCAGTTTTTCATACACCAGTTTTTTAGTATAATCTATTATATCACGAATATCTTCAGATCTGGCTTCTCCCTTATTTACAATGATATTCCCATGAAATTCAGCAATTTCGGCAGCTCCTTTGGAATAACCTTTTAATCCCAGAGATTCAATAATAATACCAGTGGGCTTCCCAAATGTTCTGTTGTTTTTAAAGACAGAACCTGCACTGGGATATTTATAATGTCCCTTATTTTCTCTATCCTGTTTATGCAATTCCATATTTTTCTGTATATCATTTTTATTGCCTTTATCAAGTTTAAACGTTGCAGAGAGAATTATATTGCTTGAATTTTGGAATGGAGATTGTTTATAAGCAAAATTATTTTGAATATCTTCAAATTCAAGAGTTTTAAAATCTAAATTTTTATCTAAATACTCAACACTCATAAGGACATCCGATATTGAAATATCGTAACACCGGGCATTCATCCAGACGGCTCCTCCTACAGTTCCAGGCATACCATAGATAAAATCAAGTCCCTGTAAATTTTCATCTGCTGCTGATTTGGCCAGATCACTTATAGATAATCCAGCTTCTGCTGTGCAAGTATTGTTATGAAAACTGAAATTTGAGATTTTTTGCATATCAATTATAAGACCCCGAATTCCCTTATCTGAAACCAGAATATTAGCTCCTCCACCTAATATAAATACAGGTATGGAATGTTCTCTGGTAAATTCCAGGAGCAATATAATATCATTATAATCTTCTGGAATAGCAAAAAAATCAGCTATTCCACCTGTTTTGAAGGTTGTATGCAAATTCATGGAAATATTTCTTTCTATTTTTCCACGGATATTGATTTTTTCCAGTTTTTTACGTACATTAATTTCCACATATTTATAATATGAGAAAATAATAATTATTAACAGGGGATTTTTGTGAAACTACGTTTTTTTAATACCATGGGAAGATTAGTAGAAGATTTTAAGACTATAGAAACTGGTGTAGTAAAAATGTACTGTTGTGGTCCTACTGTTTACAATTACGCACATATTGGGAACCTAAGGGCTTATCTTTTTGATGATATACTTCGTCGGACATTGGAATATGCAGGATATAAAGTTGATCATGTTGTAAATATTACAGATGTGGGGCATCTTACAGACGACAACGATGACGGTGAAGATAAAATGGTAAAAAGTTCCAGAGAATCAGGTAAGTCGGTCTGGGATATTTCTAAATTTTTTACAGAAGCTTTTTTTAAAGATATAGATAATCTTAATATTGTTCGCCCCACTGTTAATCCAAAGGCCACAGATCACATAGAAGAGATGATCAATTTAATAAAACGCCTTGAGAGTAAAGGTTTTACCTATAATTCAGCAGGTAATGTATACTTCGATATATCAAAATTTCACGATTACGGTAAACTTGCCCTAAGAGAAAGACAGGACCTTACTGCAGGAGCAAGGGTGGCAGTAGATCCAAATAAAAAAAATGCTCATGATTTTGTTTTATGGTTTACAAACTCAAAATTCGAGGATCAGGCAATGCAGTGGGAAAGCCCCTGGGGCCGTGGCTATCCTGGATGGCATATTGAATGTTCTGCTATGAGCATGAAATATCTTGGAGACCAGTTCGATATCCATTGTGGTGGTATTGATCATATATCTATTCATCACACAAATGAAATTGCCCAGTCAGAAGCTGCAACTGGTAAAAAATGGGTCAATTACTGGATGCACAATGAGTTTTTAATAATGAATAAAGGGAAAATGGCTAAATCCTCTGGTAATTTTATAACTCTTGATTCTTTAATAGAAGATGGATTTGATCCTTTGGATTATAGATATTTTTCTCTGGGTGGGCATTATAGGTCTCAGCTTCAGTTTTCGGTAGAATCCCTAAATTCTGCAAAATCTGCCAGAGAAAATTTATTCGAAAGAGTTATTCAGCTTAAAAAAGATACAAATAATATTCCATCTACAAAAGTAGGTGTAACAGCAAAGGATTATATTGCGAAATTTCAGGATCATATTTCCAATGACCTTAACACACCACAGGTTCTTTCAGATTTGTGGCTTATGCTAAAAGATAGTAACCTTAGTTCTGGTGATAAGCTTTTCGTTGTATATGATTTTGACAGAATCCTTGGATTTGATCTTTTAAATTTAGAAATTCCAAAGCAGAACGATGAAGCTGACCTCGAACCGGAAATAAAAGAGCTAATTGATTTACGAAATAAGGCACGGTCTGATAAAAACTGGGAAAGGGCAGATGAACTCAGAGATATCCTCTTAAACAAGGGATTTACAATTACAGATACTCCATCAGGAGCAGTGTGGTCAAAAAATGTGTAACCTAAGTCATTCAGTGTTGTTTATATGGACGTAGGGGAAGATCAATCGTATACTTTCAAGGAGGTATACGATGCAGTTTTTCCTGTTCTTTATAAAGTGGTTTATCACATAATAAGGGAAAAAACCATTGCAGAAGATCTATGTCAGGAAGCATTTATAAGGTATTATAATAAAAGAATACCTTTGCCAAGTATAAACGAAAGTAGATACTGGCTTATAAGGGTGGCTAAAAATCTGGCATTCAATTATCGGAAGCGAAAAGTTAGGGAAACAAATGCTGTCGATAAGCTTAAACAGGAAGGAGTAAAGGTTCAGCCAGATACTCAGGACAATATTCTAAAGGAAGAAACTATTACAGTAGTTAAAAAAGCTGTAGATAATCTTCCTGTTAAATATCGAACAGTTTTAATTCTTAAGGAATATGGGGAGCTTAATTATAAAGAAATTTCAAAAATATTACATATTTCTGAAAATAATGTTAAAATACGTGTTTACAGAGCGAGGGTACTATTGGAAAATAAATTAAATAGGGACGATCTTCATGTGTTTTGATGGACAAACTCTATCTGCATTTTTAGATAATGAATTAGAGAGTTCTAAGTACTTAATTGTAAAGGAGCACCTGCAGTCATGTTCTGATTGTCAAAAAACAATTGATTTACTACAATCTGTTAGTAGTCAAGTGAAATTGGCCAATAACCAGGTTGAGTCTTTTACAAAAGAAACTGTTTGGACAAGATTAAGCCATTCCACTTCGCCTGGGAGGGGTCTTGATTTCTGGCATCGGGCATTTATTATATCTCCAACTCTTATGATTAGTTTGTCTTTTCTATTTATTGCTATTCTTGGTGCAAGTCTGTTTTTTTCAATTTTTAATGATAGTAGTTCCTTTCCATTTTCAAATAATGCTGATTTATCATTTGAATCAGAAAAATATCCCCTCGAAATTCCCGTAGATAATGTAGAAAAAGTACTTGCATATTTTAACATTCATGATGAGCCTCTTGAATTTTATATGCAGCTGCCCGGACCTTCTGATTTTGTTATTCAGGGAGAACCTATTTTTCTGAAAAAAACTGATTATGTTGCAGAGCGATAATTTGATAAAAAAGATTTTTGTTGTTGTCAGTCTCTTTTTGTTTCATAATCTGGTATATGGTGTTGATATTAATGATGCATTAAAATATTTAGAGGAAAATTCTCTTAATATTAAAATTATTACCAGAGTAGTAGATGAGCAGGGTTTAACTATCTGGAATGCAAATATGAGCAAAATTACAATAAGTGGAAAATCAGTTAAAGTTAAACTCCAGGGAGTGAATATTCTTGTTATAACTGATATTACACCCTATATTAGATATGATAATACAATTCTTCTGGTTTCCCAGGGTGAGGTATGGATTGGATCATCTGAGTCAGATGAGATGAACCATTACAGTACAATAAAGAGCCTTCCTGTATCTATGGGAGAAAGTGCATTGTTTTTTCCTTTGGGAGTAATAAAAGCTGTGGACAGGAAAATATATAATATTGAATTGGAGATCCAGGTAAACCCGAATAACAGAGACTCCGGAGAGTAAATAGCCTAATGAAGAAAATGAAGCATCCTGCTGTTATCCCTTTATCTATTTTTATAATATTGACTATTCTGTATATCATTTTATCATTATTAACAGGACGGAATCCACAAATTGATCATCTTAATCCTTCTGTAGCATTTCCAGGAGAAACTATTCTTATTGAAGGTGAACATTTTGGTGATTCTTTCGAAAATGGATTTGTTATAATTGCAGGAATAAGACCTACTGTATCAAGTTATATAAAATGGACTGATACTGAAATTGAATTAAGAGTGCCAGACGAAGTTCAATCAGGTCGGGTTTTTGTAAAATCCAATAAAAATAGCAGCAATGGTTTACTTTTTACTAACAAAGAATTTATACCTGTAATTGTTTCAGGACCTGCGGGTCCCGGAGAGCCATATTTAGATTCAGTTGTACCGGAAAAAGGAATGGTTGGAGAGAAAGTTAGTATTACTGGGTTAAATCTTGGTTCTGAACGTGGAGCCAGTAAAGTTAATTTTAGTTTTTTTTCATCTGATGATTCTAAGTTTGTGTCCTGTTCTGAAGTGGATTTTGATTATATTGAGTGGAGTGATAAATCTATTTCGGTATATGTTCCAGATGGGGCTACTTCAGGAAATATTCAAATAAACACAGATAGAGGAATTAGTAATTCAATCTATTTTGAAGTTTCATATCCTTATGGAATAAAACAATTCACCCAACCCAGGGGATATCAGCTGCAGTATGGTGTTACTATTTCAAATGTAATTGCTGATCCTGTAAATAGTATTCAAATATGGTTTCCAGTAATCCAACAGAGTCTGGCACAAAGGAATGTGGAATCTGTGTATGAACCTGAACCATTATGGGAAAATTATAAGGGTCTTAACAGATATAATTTAGAAAATCTTCATCAATGGAATGAATATGTTCTAAATCAAACACACTGGTTTGAACGGTCTGCAATTGAGACTGATATAAACATATCTTCAATTTCAGGTACATACGATAAAAACAGAGAGTTGGTAAAATATTACACAAGAGAAGATGCTCTTGTTCCAGCAAATAATAAAACTATTAGAGATGTTACCAGATCTATTGTAGGCAGAGAAACAAACCCTTATATCAAGGCTAAAAAATTATATGATTATTTAATTAGAAGATTGGAATATGTTAATTTTTCTGAATCAGATACTGTATTAGATAGTCTTACAAACAGGAAGGGGGATGCCTTTGAATATGCAGTACTTTTTACTGCTTTGGCAAGAAATGCAGGGGTTCCTTCCCGTCCTGTTGCCGGTATTATAGTTTATGGTGATAAACAGACTGTAAATCATTGGTGGTCAGAAATATATATAAATGGAATAGGGTGGATTCCTGTAGATCCGGCAATGGGTGATAATATGAGCTTATCTGATCTTCCTGTAAGAGAAAGTAATAGTGATTATTATTTTGGAAATATTGGATCCCAGCATATTGTATTTTCCAGGGGAAATATAGATCTTAAAAAAATAAATCCTGATGGGAATATAAAAAGAAAGGAAAGGTTCTACTCTTTTCAGGATATATATGAAGAATCTTCAGAAAGTGTGGATAGTTATCGAGCTGTCTGGAGCCCTTTGCAGGTTGTTGATTGGTGGTAGGTAAAAAAAAATAGTAAAATAGTAGTGATATTATAAGAATTCACCGAAGATATTAATGGAGCAATTATCTGCTTGTATTATCAGAGATATAAGTATAATATTACTTTTATACTGGATATTAAATTAGCAATTTGGATGGTTTATGATTAATCCTTTACAGCTTTCTTTAGTAAATTTTCGAAAAAACGCCTATATAATTGTTGAAGGGAAACAGAAGGCTGATTTTTTCTATATAATACGACAGGGATCAGTTCGTGTTAGTAAAGAAGTTAAAGTTGTTGAAGAAGAGGGGGGAGACCTTCTTTCTCCTGGAGATTTTTTTGGTGTAGTTTCAACAATGTCTTCTCATAGTCATATAGAAACTGCTCAAGCTGTTACAGATGTTGTTCTTATATCTGTTCACCGAGATCAGTTTGGCCTCTTAATAGAAAAAAATACTCCTGTTGCAATGAAGATCATACAGCAATTTAGTAAAAAAATGCGTTTTTTGGATGAAGCTTTAACAAGAATTACTTTAAAAAGTACTGCAAATGATAATCCGGATCATCTTTTTAAGGTTGCAGAGTACTATGCAAGACAAAGTCAGTATAATCATGCATATTATGCATATCATCAGTATATAAAGTATTGTCCAACAGGACCTAATATACAGACTGCCCGGGAGAGAATGGGTAAAATTAAACCATATTCAAAGGCTGTCTTTTTAGACGGATCCAGTGAAGAGTTTACACGAAATTATCCCCGAAATACTATGGTATTTTCAGAATGTCAGCCTGGCCAGGAATTGTATATTATTCAAAAAGGCAGTGTTAAAATTACAAAGATTGTAAATGATAACGAAGTTATGCTTGCTCTTCTTAAACCAGGAGATATTTTTGGAGAGATGTCACTTTTAGAAGATAAACCCAGATCAGCATCTGCTATTGCTCATGAGGATGCTGTTCTTTTGGCAGTAAATAAAGCGAATTTTAAAAGAATGGTTTCAGCACAACCTCAAATTATTACTCGATTAACCCAACTTTTGTCTGAAAGAATATGGTTTATATATAAACAACTTGCAAATACAGAGTTAGGTGATCCTTTAGGAAGACTTTACCATGCATTATGGATTCAATTGGAGAAACTTAGAGTTCCTATTGCAAATAGTGCTTATCTATTTGATTTCGGTACCAAAGAACTTATTAACATGGTCGGTTTTTCGAAAGGAGAGGGTAATACTCCTATTAGGGAATTACTCCAGAATACAAAGTTTAAGCTTGTAGATAACAAAATTAGAGTTTCTGATATGGAAGAGATAGCTAAACAGGCAGGTTATTACATAAAAATGGAAAAAATCTCCAGAGCAAGAAAAGTTGCATCAGCAAACAGGCGCTAGAAAATAACTAATAATTAATAATGAAATCTTCCCAACTTATTTAGTTAATGTATGGGTATAATCCCAGCTTGATAGAGTCCCTATACTCTGATAATATGCAAACTCATTAATAGATATAATATTGCACTATACAGGAGTGGCAGATGAATGCTGTTGAGCTTGATAAAGTTTTTAATCCCCAAGAGTTTGAGGATCGAATATATAAATACTGGATGGATAATGATCTCTTTTCACCAAAAGAGAGTGATGATCCTGAGAAGAATAAGAACCCATTTACAATAGTAATTCCTCCTCCGAATGTAACCGGGGTACTCCATATGGGGCATGGTCTAAATAATACTTTACAGGATATCTTAATTCGTTATTACAGAATGACAGGCCGCCCAACTCTATGGCTGCCGGGGACAGACCATGCTGGTATTGCAACACAGAATATTGTTGAAAAAAAATTACGTGCAAAGGGTATTTCAAGAAGAGACCTTGGCCGTGAAAAGTTTGTAGCAGAAACCTGGAAAGTAAAAGATGAACATCATTCAATAATTACAAAACAATTACAGAAAATTGGAGCTTCCTGTGACTGGAAAAGAGAGCGATTTACTCTCGATGAAGGTCTTTCAGATGCTGTCAGAAATGTTTTTGTTACCCTATATGAAAAAAAGCTCATTTATAAGGGTAAGTATCTTGTAAACTGGTGTACTTCCTGTGGAACTGCTTTATCTGATGATGAAGTTGAACATAGCGAAGAACCTGGTGGTTTATATCATATTTACTATCCATTGGCTGATGGTAGCGGAAAAATTGAAATTGCCACCACCAGACCTGAAACAATGTTTGGAGACACAGCCATAGCAGTACATCCGGAAGATGATAGATATACTGACTTAATAGGTAAAGAGGTCTTGTTACCTTTGACCACTAGAAAATTTAAAATAATTGCTGACAGTTATGTAGATAGGGAGTTTGGCTCAGGGGCTCTTAAAATTACTCCTGGACACGATCCTAATGACTGGGAAATTGGTAACAGACATGACCTTGAGAGAATAAATATACTTAATGAAGATGGTACTTTAAATGAAAATGTACCGGAAAAATATAGAACCATGAAATGTAATCAGGCTAGAAAACTTGTAGTAGCAGATCTTACTGAGCAGGGTTTTCTTATTGATCGTCAGGATCATAATCATCAGGTGGGGCATTGTTACAGATGCAATACTGTAATAGAACCATATATGTCTGAACAATGGTTTGTTAGCATGAAAGGCATGGCTGAAAAGGCTATGGATGCCTGGAAAAAAGATGAAGTACGATTCTATCCAAAAAAATGGGAAAATACATATAAGCACTGGCTAAATGGAATAAGAGACTGGTGTATTAGTCGTCAGCTTTGGTGGGGGCATAGAATCCCTGTCTGGTACTGTTCAGACTGTGGTGAGATGATGGTCTCTAAAACTGATGTTACAGAATGTACGAAATGCGGTAGTACAAGTTTAAAACAGGATGAAGATGTTCTGGATACATGGTTTTCTTCATGGCTGTGGCCTTTTTCTACATTGGGCTGGCCTGAAGATACTGCTGATTTTAAGAAATATTTTCCAACTTCCACACTTGTTACAGGTTACGATATACTCTTTTTCTGGGTTGCCAGAATGATAATGGCCAGTGAAGAGTTCCTGGGACAGGTTCCTTTCAGGGATATATATTTAACAGGTCTTGTAAGAGATAAAAAGGGAAGGAAAATGTCCAAATCTCTTGGGAATGGATTGGATCCACTGGAAATAGTAGACGAATTCGGTGCAGATGCAATGAAATTTACTCTTGTATTTCTTGCTGCTCAGGGTCAGGATATTCTTATCGATAAAGATGCATTCAAATTTGGATCGAAATTTGCAAATAAAATTTGGAATGCAACAAGATATATGTTAATGAATCTTAAGGATCGTACCCTTTTGAAACCTACTGAATATGAACTGGAAGATGTTGATAAATGGATTTATCATAAAATAAATAGAGCAGCTGGTATTGTTAAATCATCCATGGAAAATTACAGGTTTAATGACGGAGCTCAAATAGTTTATGAATTTTTCTGGAATGATCTTTGTGATTGGTATCTTGAAGCGTCAAAACTTGATTTGTACAGTAATGATGAACATAGAAAAGACAGAGCAATTACAATTTTAATAAATCTATTAGAGGAATCTCTTAGGCTTCTGCATCCCTTTCTCTCTTTTATTACTGAAGAAATTTATCAAAAATTACCAAACAGCAGAGAAAATCTTATAACAGCTCCTTATCCTGAAGAATTAAGCAGTAGGAACTATCCTGAAGTATCAGGAAAATTTGAACTTCTCCAGGATTTAATTAGGGGTATTAGAACTATTCGAAGTGAGTTTACTATAGCTCCGGAGAAAAGAATTCCAATAGTTGTATCTATGGATAATGACTTTATAGCAGATGATATGTTTACAAATTATTATGATCTAATAAAATCCTTAACCAGAGCATCGGATCTGACCATAAATAAATCGAAGCCAGACACAAAGGGGAGTATTCCTGTTCCTGGTAAAGGTTTTGAAGCCTTTATATTTATAAGTGATATAATTGATATTCCTGTTGAAATTGCAAAGTTGGAAAAAGAAGCAAAGAAAAATGATAAGCTTCTAAACTCAACAAAGGGTAAGTTGAAAAATGAAAAATTTCTTGCCAATGCACCAGATGATGTCGTTGAAAAAGAAAAAGAAAAACTTAATGAATTTGAAGAGAGAAAAATTAAAATTGATGGATATCTCAAAGAACTGAGGAAAGACTGGAAATAGGATAGAATATCCTTGCAATATATGAAATATATGATATACTCTTTGTAATTTAACTAAATAAAATGCACATATATTTGTGTAAAGCTATAAAAATTGTTGATATTTTTAGTTAAAACTAAAATTAGGGTTATTAAGGAGTAGGTAATGGAAAAATCAGGTGTATATGATTATATTAAAGGGAAAGATCCTGAATCTTTAAGTGCAGATTTTCTGGCATATCTTTCATCTTTGGATCAGGTAAGTAAAGTTTCTAAGAGTACAGCCTCTTCTATTGTTAAAGAACTTGAGAATCAGAGAACAAGTCTCAAACTAATTGCAAGTGAAAATTTTACTTCTCTTTCAACGCAGTTTGCAGCAAGTAACCTTCTTACAGATAATTATGCAGAAGGTTTTCCCTACCATAGATTTTATGCAGGTTGTGATAATGTTGATGATATTGAAGCTGAATCTGTTGAGCTTGCAAAAAAAATATTTGGTGCAGAACATGCATTTGTTCAGCCCCATAGTGGAGCCGATGCAAACTTAATTGCATACTGGGGAATTCTTACAACTAAAATTGAAATTCCAATGTTAGAAGGTATTGGAGAAACAAATCCAGCACATCTATCAGATGAACAATGGGCTAAGATACGAGAAGCTCTTGGCAATCAGAAATTGCTTGGACTTGATTATTATTCCGGGGGACATCTTACTCATGGTTATAGATTTAATTTATCTGCAAAAATGTTTGATGCATATACATACAATGTTAATAAAGAAACTGGTGTTTTAGATTATGATGAAATAGAAAAACTTGCTATGGAAATTAAGCCTTTAATTCTTTTAACAGGTTACAGTGCATATCCAAGATTAATTAACTTTAAAAGAATGAAAGAAATTGCAGACAAAGTTGGAGCAGTTTTTATGGTAGATATGGCTCATTTTTCCGGTCTTGTTGCCGGTGGTGTTATGACTGGTGAGTATAATCCTATACCCTATGCAGATGTTGCAACAACAACAACACATAAGACTCTAAGAGGACCAAGAGCAGGGCTTGTTCTTTGTACAAATGAGTTCAAAGATTCTATGGATAAAGCTTGTCCCCTTGTAATGGGTGGACCTCTTCCCCATATTCTTGCAGCTAAGACAGTTGCTTTAACTGAAGTAGATACTCCGGAATACAAAGTGTATGCTCATAATATAGTGAAAAATTCAAAGGCTCTTGCAGCTGCCTTTCAGGATGAAGGTTTGAAAATTGCTACAGGTGGAACAGATAATCACTTGATGCTTGTAGATCTTGGTGATACTGGTTTGAATGGAAGGCAGGGAGAATCTGTTCTAAGACAGTGTGATATAACCTGTAACAGAAATGCTCTTCCATTTGATGTAAATGGTCCGTGGTACACAAGTGGTCTTCGTATAGGAACTCCGGCAGCTACTACTCTTGGTATGACTACAGACGATATGAAGGAAATTGCTTCTATAATTGCTTTCATAATTAAAAATACAAAACCCTCTACCATTAAGAAGGGTAAAAATGAGGGTAAGCTTAGTAAAGCTAAATATGATATTTCAGCAGAAACAGTTGCAGCTGCTAAAGCTCGTGTAAAAGTTATTGTTGATAAATATCCTGTTTATCCTGAATTGGATTTGGATTTTATGAAAGCTCATTATGTAGTTGATTAAGATTATTTAGTAATTTTTAAAATTAAAAAAACCGGTACAGTTAAATGTACCGGTTTTTGCTTTTGGAAGAGATTAAGATTTCTTTCTTAAAATAAACCCCTCTTTAACAGGAACCTCAGTCTCCAGGGTATAAACCTTACCATGATCAGCTTTAATTACTTTTTCACCATCCTTATCAAATAAAGAGTAGTTACTGTCTTTAAGGAATAGTACATCCGGGCCAATATATTCAAGTTCATTTTCAACACGAATCTGATTTTTAACTATAAGATCAAATTTATTAGGACCTACCTGTTTTCCAACAGAGCCCAGAAATGTATATTCCCTTTCGTAGCTTGTTTTAGTTACTTCATCCATCTCTTCAGCTCCAAAATAGAAACCTGTTGAGAACTCTCTGTGGCTTACTTTAAAGAGTTCTTCTCTAAAACCCTCAATATTTTCTATTTTTTGACCTTCCAAAGAATCAATCATTTTTCTATAAGCTCTTGTAACAACAGCTGCATAGTAGATTGATTTCATTCTACCTTCTATTTTAAGGGAGTCGACTCCTGCATCTTTAAACTTATCCAGATGATCAATCAGGCACATATCTTTGGAAGACATTATGGTTGTAAAATTTTCTCCCTGTTCAATAGGCATATATTCACCAGGTCGTTGTTTTTCTTCAAGAACCCTGTAGTTCCATCTGCATGAATGGGCACAGTCACCCTGGTTGGCAGATCGATCAGACATCTCTTTACTAAGAAAACACCTGCCTGAATATGCAATACACATTGCTCCATGGACAAAGGCTTCGAGTTCTATATTTGGAAGATAATCTCTTATCTCTTTTATTTCATTTAACGGGGTTTCTCTCCCCAGAATAATACGACTGAATCCGAGGTCAGTATAAACTTTTGCAGATTCTTTATTTATACAGTTAGCCTGGGTACTCAAATGGAGGGGGATATCAGGAAAATATTTTCGAAGAATTGGCAATACCCCTAGATCACTTATTATAAATGCATCGAAGGGGTAAAGCTTCAGGTAGTCTATATTTTCTTCAAGGGTTCGAAGATCATGGTTATGGAAGAAGATATTAAGTGCACCAAAAAGTTTTTTATCTTTTTTTATCCTGGCAACTTTTTCCCATTCATCATTTTTAAAATTATCTGCCTTTGCCCTAAGGGAAAAGTTTTTTATTCCAATATATGCAGCATCTGCACCATATTTATAAGCATAGTATAATTTCTCAATATTTCCAGCAGGAGCCAGTAATTCCATTATTAATTCTCCTAAACCCTATAAAGGGTAAATCTAACCCCTTTAGGGGACTCAGGGACCCTAAAAAATTAGTTCTATAACTTCTTTCATAGTCTTTACAGGATAAAAAGTTATACCCTTTCGTATATATTCCGGTATCTCTTCAAGATCTCTTGAATTTGCATCTGGTATTATTATTGTTTTAATTTCATTTCTTCTTGCAGCAATAGTTTTTTCTTTTAGACCGCCAATGGGAAGAACCTGACCTGTTAAAGATAGTTCTCCTGTCATAGCCATATTTTCTTTTATCTGTTTACCGGAGCATAGAGATAAAATTGTACTTGCCATAGTAATTCCTGCAGAAGGGCCGTCTTTTGGGGTTGCTCCTTCGGGTATATGGAGATGTATGGTATTCTTTTCAAAAAATTCAGGTTTTATATCATAATCTACTGCAATATGTTTTACATAAGAGAAAGCAATATTTGCAGACTCTTTCATTACATCTCCCATTTGACCTGTAAGAGTCAGCCCGTGTTTTCCTGGAATATTAATTGATTCTATAAGTAGTGTATCACCACCAAAATTTGTCCAGGCAAGGCCTACTGCCATCCCCGGTTTTGTAATTTTTTTTACTTCTTCTTCTCTAAACCTGGGTTTTCCCATGTAGTCTTCAAGGTTGGCTGAAGTCAGAATGAATGGAGGTTCAATTTCCTGAAGAACAACTTTTTTTGCCAGTTTTCTATGAATTTTATCCAGGGCTTTTTCATAATTTCGCATACCTGCTTCTCTGGCATAATTGACAGATATTGCAGATAGAGCAGATTTATTATAACGAACATCCTTTCGCCTTAGCCCGGATTTTTTAAGAGATTTTGGAATTAGATATTTTTTTGCAATTGCAATTTTTTCCTCTTCAATATATCCGGATAGTCTTATAATTTCCATTCTGTCAAGAAGTGGCCTGGGGATAGTATCAAGAGAATTTGCAGTAACAATAAAAAGAATATTTGAAATATCAAAAGGTATATCCAGGTAATGATCTCTAAAAGCTAAATTCTGTTCCGGATCAAGAACTTCTAATAATGCAGATGAGGGGTCTCCCTGATATGATGATCCCATTTTATCAATTTCATCAATCATAAAAACAGGATCACTTGTTTTTGTAATTTTTAGACCCTGTATTATTTTCCCTGGCATTGCTCCTACATAAGTTCTTCTATGCCCCTTTATTTCTGCCTCATCTCTCATTCCTCCAACAGAGAAACGGAAAAATTGTTTATCAAGAGCCCTTGCAATAGATATTCCTACAGAAGTTTTTCCAACTCCAGGTGCTCCGACAAGACAGATAATTGAACCTTTTGTATCTTTTTTTAGTTTTCGTACTGCAAGATATTCAATAATCCTTTCTTTAACATCATCCAGTCCATAATGGTCTTTATCTAGAATTTTTTTTGAATTTTCAAGATCAATTACTTTTGGTTCAGATTTATTCCAGGGTAGGGATACAATTGTATCAAGATAATTTCGTGTAACTATATATTCAGAAACGTTGGGATCCATCATAGAAAACTTATCAAGTTCCCTTTCCACCTGTTCTTTTACTTCACCTTTGAACTTAAACTTTCCAATAGCTTCTTTTAAACGATTATATTCACTGGTTTTGGAATCTACATCCATTCCAAGTTCCTGCTTAATGGCTTTCAACTCTTCACGCAGGAAATATTCACGTTGGCTTTTTTCTATTTTTTCATTTATTTTTTTCTGAATCTTTTTCTGAATTCTTAATAGTTCCTGTTCCTTTTTAATAAAAACCAGAACATCTTCCATTCTTGTTTGTACATCAATAGTCTCAAGAATTCGCTGCTGTACTTCTCTTTCTGTATTTAAAATGGATGTTATAAAATCTGCAATTTTACCAGGATGATCAATATTAACCATATTCAAACGCATCTCTTCAGAAAAAAGAGGATTGTTTTCAGATAATTGCTTCATTTCTGATAGTAGAGATCGTGTTAAAGCTTTTACTTCCAGTGTTCCGTCATTTTTATCTTCAAGATATTCAATTGCGGCTATAGTTGGACCTTTGTCTGATAGATACTTTTTAACTTTAAATCTTTTCAACGTAGAGATGAAAATATTTACACCTCCATCAGGGAGGTTTATTTTTTTAACAATTTTTGCAGCTGTCCCTATTTTATATAAAGAATCTGTCGCAACCTCTTCTCCTGAGTCTTCCTTATCAAGAAGAAGACCTATCATATTATCACCTGCAAGTGACAACTCTATAATTTCAAGATCATGGGGTGACTCAATAATTAATGGAGTAAAAATTCCTGGGAAAATAGGTTTTCCAATTAATGGAATTATAAAAAGTTTATTTGGCAGTAACTGATCTACTGGAATTATTTGTTTTTCGAGCATAGTTCCTCTTAAAGCTTTTTGCGCTGTGTCTCATTTTCTACTTGGATAATACTTCTTTTCTAATACATTGGTAATAGTTTGGCGAAAAAAGCCCAAAACAAACCAATTCAATAGAAATCGCAAAAGCCTCCTTAGTTAGTATTTATTAGCAATAGTAAAATAACGATAATATTCGCATTGAGCAACTAAAATATTAAAGCTTTTAATGATTTTGGATGAAAACTTTCGTAAAAACAAGTAAAAAATGACAAACATAATGAACATATTAAAAACAATTCAAATTTACACTATACATGCTAATAAGCTTCCCTTATCATAGCTTTGAATGAATCGTAATATTAAAACTGATAGTATTATACTGCGAAGTAGAAGAATAGGTGAGTTGCATAAAGGATTATCCTGTCTGACTCGTTCTAATGGAATTATTGATGCCATAGCATATGGCGCAGGGAAGGGTAAAAGCAAACTTTCGGGATTGGTTGATCCTTTTTCATTATTGCATCTTTATTTATATTTTGATCCTGTTAAGGATAGTTATAAAATTTCTGATATAGAACAAAAGATGATATTTCCAAATATACGTCTTAAACTTGGCAAATTTTATATTGCTTCATTTTGGGCTGAACTTATTTTGAAATCTTTTTCCGGTGGCGGTGAGTCCGGGCGTGTATATCCTCTCCTTGCACAAAGCCTTAGTATTTTAAACAAAGCTGAAAAAGGGGATCAAAATCTTATTTTAATTCAGTTTATATGGAGGTATCTTGGAATCTCAGGATTTCAGGCGGATATTGAAAATTGTTCTGAATGTGGCAAGTCGTTTATAGATACGGAAACAGTACTGTTTGATGAGAGAGATAATGAAATAGTATGTTCAAACTGCAGAACAAAAATGGATATGCTGCAGTTTACAACAGGAAGTCTTAAATATTTAAGATATACTTCTACACTGGCTCTTGATAAAAGTATGAAAATTGGGCTGGATAATAAATCTGTAGATACATTAAAACATATATTATTTGTAATGGTTCAGGGTATTGTGGAGTATCCTCTAAATACTTTAAAAAAAGGATTGATGTATCACAATTAGAATGGTAGGCAGGATAATAAATGGAATGGAATAAAAAGAAAATAGATAATGATTCAGTAAAAAGCCTTGCAGATAGATATGGACTTGATCTTTTAACAGCCTCAATTTTTTATCGCAGAGGAATAACCAGACCCGGGGATTTAAAATTCTACCTTGAAAGTGATCTAAGGTATACTCATAATCCCTTTCTTTTTGAAGAGATGGAAGATGCTGTAGATCGAATTAGGCAGGCTGTAGATGAAGGTGAAAAAGTTAAAATATTTGGTGATCGTGATGTAGATGGAATAACTTCTACTGTTATCTTAAAAAATGGCCTGGCAAGTATAGGTATAGATGCTGACTGGTCGTTACCCCTGGGTAATGATCCATATGGTCTTACAATAGAAGGTGTCGATAAATTTGCTGCTGAGGATGGAAGTTTAATTATAACAGTTGATTGTGGGATATCAAATAACAAAGAAATTGAATATGCCCGGGAGAAAGGGATAGATACAATTGTAATTGATCACCATTTGCCATCAGATCATATTCCTCCTGCAGTAGCAATAATTAATCCTAAAAGTAATGACTCCTGCTATCCTTTTAGAGATCTTGCTGCCTGTGGAGTAGTTGCTAAAGTAGTTTGGGCACTTTCATTTTCTACACATGAACTCTACAAGTCAGAAATTGTACTTCTAAATATTCGTCCTGGTAATGATACTTTTATTATTGATGCTGTCCGCATAGTGAATATGATCGAAATAGAGCGGATATCTGAAAATATAGTTCCAGGTGTAGTAAGAATAGAAAAAACACGACTGGGAGAGTTCCTCTATAACAGACAAATACTAGTTTACGATGAAGAATTACAAACTAATATGCTAAAAAAAGTTTTTGGTACAGAAACAGAGTTTGAGTTAATGGATATTGCACCCAAAATATGGGAAGATTTTCCAAAACTCAAAAATATGAGTATTCTTGAAATGAGAGAAAAGAGCAGATCATCCAGATATCTGGGAAAAAGTATAGAAGAAATTGATATTTTTCTAAATCTGCTAAATACATATATTTACCGTAAAATTGATCTTATGAAGACAAATTTTGAAAACAATCTGGATCTGGTTGCTCTTGGGACTCTTGCAGATATGATGCCCCTAAAGGATGAAAACAGGATTCTCTTGCGTCATGGTATGAAATTGATTAATAACTCAAAACGCCTTGGTTTAAATGAGCTGCTTTTTAAGCAGAATCTGTTAGGAAAAAAGATAAGCACTACAGACCTGGGCTGGCAAATTACTCCGGTAATAAATGCTTCCGGACGTTTAGGCAAGCCCTGGAAAGCAGCAGAACTCTTTATTACCGATGATCCTGTAATACAGAAGCAGAGAGCAGAAGAAATTGTAAGTATGAACAAAGAGAGGAAAAAGCTTGGAGAAGCTGCCTGGAAATCTGTGTTGCCAAAAGCTGAAAGAAGTTTTAAAGAATTAAATGAAAAAATGATTTTTGTAGTTGATAAAAAAATACATAGAGGAATTACAGGAATTATAGCTTCACGTCTGGCAAATACTTTTGGTGTTCCAGCGGGAGTTGTTTCATATCTTGAAACCCATCTTGTGGGTTCCATGCGCAGTGCTAAAAAAGTGAATGTTAAACAGTTTCTTTCAAAATTTGAAGATTATTTTATTGATTATGGTGGACATGATTATGCAGCTGGGTTTAGTTTTAAAGAAGATAAACTAACAGATTTGCAAAGGAAGTTTTCAGAAGAAGCCAAAAAACTTGTTTTTCCCGACAAAAAAGTTGAATCTCTTGAAATAGATGCTGAGTTGCCCCTTAAATATATGACTCCTGATCTTATATCTATTGTAGAAACCTTTGAGCCTTATGGAGAGGGGAACCCTCCTTTAATATTTCTCTTAAGGGGAGTTACTCTTCAAAATATGGAAATAATTGGCCGTACAGAACAACAGCATGTTAAAATGCTTGTGAACACAGGTTCTATTAAATGGCCTGCAATTTACTGGAGAGCTGCAGAAAAAGTAAATGTTGAGTTTACTACAGGAGAAAA
>JAOZPU010000175.1:0-1918 GCA_029932585.1 Spirochaetia bacterium
ATGAACAACAAGACTGTACTATCAATACTTGGGAGAAGACTTAGGTTAGCTGTAATTGGAGGCGGCCCGGAATCATTTATCGGTGGAATCCATAGAATGGCGGCCAGGCTGGATGATAACTACGAACTTGTTGCAGGAGTACTTTCTTCAAACCCTGAGACCGCTGTTTCCAGAGGTATTCAAATGGGGATAGATAAAGATAGATCCTACCCTACTGTTGAAATAATGCTTAAAACAGAGAAGCAAAGAGCTGATGGTGCTGATGTAATTGCAGTCATGACTCCCAATGATACCCATTTTGAATATTCAATGTCTGCCCTTGATTATGGGTTTGATGTTATATGTGATAAACCAATGACAAATACTGTAGAACAGGCAGTTTTACTTCACAAAAAAGTAAAGACAAGTAAACGAATATTTTGTCTGACACATAATTACACAGGTTATCCTATGACAAGGCAGGCCAGAGCAATGGTTGCTGCCGGGGAACTTGGTATTATACGTTTGGTACAGGTAGAATATGTACAGGGAGGAAAAGCCGATGAAAGTAAACCTGATCCTTTATCCGGTCCCAGATCATGGAAGTTTGATCCTGAAAAAGGCGGTCCTTCCCTTGTTATGGGAGATATAGGTACTCATGCTCACAATCTTGTTCGTTTTATTACGAGTTTGGAAATTAATGAAGTATGTGCAGAGGCAGGGGCTATTGTCCCAAACAGGAAAGTTGATGATTATGCCGGAGCACTTCTTAGACTTGAAAATGGTGCTCGTGGAAGTTTTTGGGTGACCCAGGCAGCAGCAGGAGTAGAGAACAGTTTAAAAATTAGAGTAAGCGGTTCAAAAGGATCTTTAGAATGGCTACAGGAAATACCACAAATTCTTACGTTTAAACCCCTGGGATCACCTGTTCAGATAAGAACACCAAATGGGCCAGGAACACTTCCCCTTTCAAAACGTTCAAGCAGGATAGTTGCCGGTCACCCCGAAGGATTTCCGGAAGGATTTGCAAATATTTACTCCGATGCAGGAGAAGCCATAGCATCAAGAATAGCAGATACTAAGGTTGACCCTCTAACTATGCATTTTCCTAATTCTGAAGATGGACTTGCGGGAGTACTTTTTGTTGATGCGGTTCTAAGGTCGAGTAATAATAACAGCACATGGGAGAAAGTTTTTAACAACTAGACTGATTTAAGATTTCCCCCACTCTTCCAATTGGTTTGCTATTATATTTTTTACAGCAGCAGACATCTCTTTTGTACTGGAAAAGTCTTTAGGATTAACAGGTGGAAAAATTTTTGCTCTCATATCTGTTGCCTTATTAAGCCATAAACTATTTTTTTTCATTGCTTTATCTACATTGAATAATGCTATAGGTATTACCGGGACATCAGCAATTTCTGAGAGTATAAATGCTCCACGTTTAAATCTACCAATTTTCCCATCTGTCGATCTGGTTCCTTCTGGAAATATCATAATAGAACTACCCGACTTGAGTACTTTTTCTGCACTTTTCATCATTTTTATCTGGCTTTTAGCATCAGTTCTTTTAACAATAATGTATCCATTAAATGCCATATTCCAGCCTAACAAAGGAACTTTCAATAATGAACTTTTGGCTACCCATTTAAAATGTTTAAAAAGTGAATAGATTATTAGTATATCCAGTAAGGCCTGATGATTTGATACAATAACGTATGCTTGATTTTTATTTAAATACTCCTTCCCCTCCCATGTTACCTTCCAAAGTGGCTGAATTAAAATAGGCAGAACCCCCCAGAAACATGTAAAACGATGTAGTATAACTTTTTTTCTGTCAAATGGAGATGTAAAAATGAACAATAACAGAGCTATTGGGAAAAGGACTATTGAAGCCAGTACTGCAAAAGTCCATTGATAAATTGTTAAAAAGATTGTG
>JAOZPU010000175.1:2018-5708 GCA_029932585.1 Spirochaetia bacterium
GACTATTGAAGCCAGTACTGCAAAAGTCCATTGATAAATTGTTAAAAAGATTGTGCTCATTTTTTCCCCTTTAGCAATTGAATTATAAAAAATGTTTTCATTTTTTCCACTCTTCCAGCTGATTTGCAATAATATCTTTTACAGCAGCTGACATCTCTTTTGTATTTTTAAAATCTTTAGGATAAACAGCTGGAAAGACCTTAGCTTTCATATCTCTGGATTTATTTAGCCATATACTATTTTTTCTTACCGCTTTATCTACATTATGAAGAGCAATAGGGATAACAGGTACATCAGCAATTTCAGAAAGGATAAAGGCTCCCCTCTTAAAACGGCCTATATTTCCATCAGCAGATCGTGTTCCTTCTGGAAAGATCATAATAGAACTACCGGATTTTAAAGTTTTCTCTGATTGTTTCATCATTTTTATTTGACTTTTGGTATCAGATCTTTTTACTATAATATATCCGTTTAATGCCATATTCCAACCTACGAATGGAACCCTTAGAAGCGAATTTTTTGCAACCCATTTAAAATGTTTAAATATAGAATATATTACAAGAATATCAATTAAAGTCTGATGATTTGAAACAATTACATAAGACTGATTATCTTTAATATTCTCTTTTCCTTCCCAGTTTACCTTCCACCATGGTTGGAGCCAGATATAGAGACTCCCCCAAAAACAGGAAAACTTATGAAGTATTACCCTTTTTTTATCAAAAGGGGCTGTAAAAATAAATAAAATTACTGCAATTGGATATAATATAAAACATACTGAAATAAAAAGCACAACTTCATAGATTGTCATAAAAAATGTAAGCATTTTGTAATATCCTCATATATCTTAAGTGTACTGATATTTTATATGAAAATTACTTCAATTTTCAAGATGTATAGTTAGTATATTTCGCTCCTAATTGCTTAGCAATTTTTTTAGCTTTGGTGATATCCGATTTTTGAGAAGATTTATCACCATCAGAGAGGAGGATTACAACAACAGAATCTTTTTGAACCAAAGATACTCTATATCCGGGGCCATAGAATATACGTAACTCACTAACACCCTCTCCAACTGGGACAATATCACCAAAATTACCCATCCCTATTCTATCTATCCGTTCCTGAATACGAGCTCGTGCTCTTCGATCATTAAGATTGTCGAACCATTTAGTTTTACGGACTTCTATCATGTGTCAACTGTAGTTAACAATAAGAAAATTGATGTACTCTATAGGACATCGTGATGCCTTCTGACGCCTATTTCTCCTGTTTGGCTAATAAGGTGGATCGAAACTTACCTGCGTAAAAAACTAGCAGAATTCATTAAAACTGCCAAATCTGGTGCAAATTTTTATCATCTTTCTTTAGTTTTAATATATTCCTCAATTGCTTCTCTTGTTGTCATCCAATTATTATTTATCTTTACTGCTGCTATTCTCCCTTTTCTTGCCAATAAAGATAAATACTCCTGGGAATAATCACAATATTTAGTAGCTTCCATAAGACTAATAAACATTCTATTTTCAGGTTGGTCTGGTTCTATACTATTTAAATATATTATTAATGAACGCTCAATTGATCTCCCGATAAAATCATTGAAGGGTTCTGTTTTCCCTAAATTTGCCTCATTTAAGACTCTATAATATCTTCTTCTGTCAACTTTCAATATTATTGCTGGAGGATAACCATGCTTCATTAATAATAAATTCATTAATAATCTTGAAACTCTACCATTGCCATCTATAAAAGGATGTATCATTACCAACTTGTAGTGAATATTTGCAGCCAGATCTGCAATATTTTTAGTAAATTCATTTTCATTTAACCATTCTATAAATTCACTCATTAGACGTGGAACTTTTATCGATTGTGGTGGTAAATGATTTGCTCCTACAATTCTCACATTTTGTTTTCTATAATTACCAGCCTCTGCATCATCAATTGATTTAAGGATTAGAGAATGTAAATTTTTTATTGTTTGTTCAGTGATTCTTTCCTTTTTCTCTACAACTAATTTTAAATAGTCAATTCCTTTTTTATGATTTATAGCTTCGAAATGTTCATTTACTGTCTTTCCACCAATTGTTATTCCATTATTAATTACAATTTCTGTTTCCTGTAATGTAAGGGTATTCCCTTCAATTGCATTCGAATTATATGTCCAGGCTATAGTAAATTCTTCTTCCAATTTTCTGACAACTGACGGGTTTAGCGGCCGATTTCTATCAAGTTCCCGTTTTTTTCCTTCAATGCTTCGTAACAGTTTCTCATTCATATATCGGTATCCCCAATTATATTTCTAACCGATACTACCACAATATCTAATTATATTCAACTTTATCTGATTATTATGCAAAAATAGTTTACTACCACCAGGCTTTTCTTCCACAGGAGATTTACTAAATTTCCAATTTCAACAGTTGTATTTTGGGAATTTCTCCGATCCTGGATAGAAACTGAAATCCATACAATTTTCTCTAAAGCTATTCTTTTGCTGTGTTTCTTTCTTTTCTTAAAGTCCCAAATTAAACAGTTGTAAAAAAACTGGATCATTCAGTATTTCATATTCAACTGATCATTCAACTTCAGTAAACTGGTTCCAGACTCAAATTCCCCATTGAATTTTTCTTAAAAAGATAACTTTTACTCTAAAAAGCCTGCTTCAGTTTGGGCTTTCATATACTTATAAACCTTTTAAGTTTCTTTCTATGGTTTGATATAATTCTCAATTTTTAGTGCACTATGAAAGATACCGAGGATTTCGATGGTATATTCTTTATAAATATATGCAATTCTGTAATGACCATACAGAAGTATTCTTATTTCACCTTCTGGTTCATCTCTGTATTTATAGCCAATTTTGGGATACTTTTTTAAAATCTGAGCTCTATCATAAATTCCATCAACCACTCTTTGAGCTGCCGGTGGATTGTTTTTAGACAGATAATCATTTATCTCCTGAAGCCATGATACCGCTTCTTCCGTCCATCTTATTTCTGCCATGCGCTGATCCTGCGCTTCATTTCTTCATTTGAAACTGTTTTTCCTTCTCTTGAATCTTTCAATCCTCGCGTAATCATCGTCTCAAAGGCCAATTCTCTAAGGATTTCTTCATATGAGGAGTCTTCTGGTTGATCCTGAATAACTTCTGTCATCCTTTCTTTAACAGCAGACATAAATTATTTCCTCTCTTTTTAAACAAATTTTGTATGCAATAATATTTCCATTACTATTTTATAACTCCTTGGTGTGGATAGCAAGGGACTATAACATATAGTTAAGCATTTCCTATAAAACTTTAATATACAGTTTTATACTTATGAGTATCAGAAAATTACAAAAGAGATTCTTGAAAATCACTATTCTGTAATCTTTGATTGTCACAGATATGATTAGAAACTGAAATCCCAACAACTTACCCCAGAGCTGTTCTTCCACCGGGGTTTCTTTCTTTTCATAAATTCCCAAATTAAACAGTTGTAAAATCTGTATCATTCAGTAATTCATATTCAACTTCAGTAAACTGGCTCCAGAGTCAAATTCCCCATATAAATTTCTTAAAAAGAAACCAGTTTCTCTAAAAAGCCTGCTTCAGTTTGGGCTTCCAGACAGTTCTAAGCCGGAGAAGTGATAACGCCAATTTCACCTGTTTGGCCAATAAACTAGCTCAAATCTTGCCTGTGTAAG
>JAOZPU010000038.1:0-7882 GCA_029932585.1 Spirochaetia bacterium
TAGAGAAGTCATAGCTTCAAAATACCTATAGAGTGATTTTGAGTCAAGAGAATAAGTACAGATCCGAATGTTATATGCAGATCCTCCCATCAGCCAATCTGAAATATTATTCTATACATCCAGATTATTCAAAGCAGAGAAATTATCCACAAAAATCATAGATCTAATTGCCTGGCATATCCTTATTGACTTCATCCTTAACCCTGAAGCAAAAACACTTTTTTAACAATATTATTATATGGAGGCTACTTTTATCACCATTAAAAAAAATAAAGTAAATTATTGATACAATGTATCAAAAAGGATATACTCATTGTATAAGGTATTTGTAAGAAAATCTGTGCTTAAGAGAATAAAGAAAGCTCCAAAGTCAGTTCAAATTCTGTTTGATGAACTGATTGAAGATCTTGAACGAAAAGGCCCTCTTCAATACCTATGGCCTAATTATTCAAAGCTTGGCAAATTTAAATACCATTGTCATTTATGTTATTCATGGGTTGCCTGCTGGATGTGTGAATCAAAAACTATGAAATTTGAGGTATATTATGCTGGTAGTAGAGAAAACGCACCATATTGAAGCTAATATAACAGGTGCTGGTACAGAAATTATTATAGATCTAATTAAAGAGAATTTTCCAAAGGCAGATATTCTCTTAAATTCTGATGAAACTCTTCAATGGAATTCCAGTAAAATTTCCAGAGAAATTAAATCAGAAAAAACTCCCGGAAAGCTTCTTAAAGCATATCGATATCGAGCAGGACTTTCTATTGTACAACTGGCAGATGCTGCAGGAACAAAGTATCCTAATATTTCAGCTATGGAAAATGACAGAAGAACCATAGGATTAAAAATGGCCAAAAAGCTTGGAAAGGTGCTTAAGGTTGATTATATTAAATTTCTGGCATAAAAGACTCTGTACACATACAAATGGCAGTAAATCCAAGGATTTACTGCCATTTTTTATGAATAAATTCCTGGGCGACACGGGATTCGAACCTGTGACCCCTTGCATGTCGAGCAAGTGCTCTAACCAACTGAGCTAGCCGCCCTATGTAAGAAAGGTTAATAAGCTACTTACTTAATACTCTGTAAAACTCTTTCTAAAACTTTAACACGATCAAGAGGTTTAACAATATAGTTTTTTGCACCCATCATCAATGCTTTTTTAACAAGATCCTGTTTACCCAAAGCACTAACCATAATAACTTTTGCATCTTTATCAAATTCAATTATTTTTTCCAAAGATGAAATACCATCCATCTTAGGCATAGTAATATCCATTGTTACAAAGTCTACATCAGGATAAAGTTCCTTATATTTCTCAAGTCCTTCAAGACCGTCACCAGCTGTTCCGACTACTTCAAATCCTTCTGATGTCAGTATCTGGCTAATTTGCTTTTTTACAAACATAGAATCATCTACAACTAATACCTTGTAAGGTGTACCACCGTCACCCTGTCCATCAGGTTTTCTCTCATTAATACTTGGGAAATCCATCTTAGTTTTCATATTTATATCCCTCCTAGGTTCTTTCTCGAACTGCTACATTTATTTCAATTTTACCCTGCTTAACTATTACAGGAACTATTAAAGCTTCTACCTCATTATCGGTAATCTCCATGTTTTCACCAGTAAAAATTGCAGGTGGTGTGAGATCAAATGTAAAACCAAGATCATGCAGCTTTGTTACAGCCTGAGCAGTAATCATATTTGCAAGTTCGGTAATTGTAGCTTTTCCCAAATCGTCTAATTCGGTAAGTGTTTCTCCATTCATCTCTGAAGCTACAGCCAAAGCTGTTTCCATAGACATATCAAATAAAACCCGACCTTCTACATTTCCAGCTAGTCCCACAAATGCAGCAACTCCCTGCACTGCCTGAGATGTCGACTTAAGATACAGCTCACCCCGCTGAATATCGTCGCCAAGAACCTCTTTTAATATATCAAATGCTGCTTCAACGAAAGGATTGATATACTCAACTCTCATACATATACTCCTTCAATTACACTATTTTTCTATAAGCTGTAATACTATTACTTTTAATTTTTTTCCAGTCATTTCCAGGAAGTTCTTCATTCTGTCCAATTATTAAGAGTCCATCCGGAACCAGTTTATCCTGAAACTCTGTAATCATCCGTAACTGTTCACTATATGCCAAAAAAGATAAAACATCTCTTGCAACAATAATATCTACTGCAGGAAAAGTATTTGGATGGGTAATATCATGATATTCAAATAATACAATATCTTTTATTTTCTGATTAAACTGGGATTTACTATTAACAGAAACAATATGCTTATCCATATATTCCGGTAGATTTTGTTTATCCAGAGCCAGATTAGGGGCATTTGAAATACTCATTAAATCTTTATCATTAGCCCAAATTTTTATACTTGCTTCTTTAAATTTTTCAGATAAAAGTACTGCAAGTGAATAAGTTTCATATCCTTTGCCGCATCCTGGATTCCATACTCTTAACGTTCCGGATGAATTATTCTCCAATAATGAAGATACAATATTTCTATAATCTTCACTCCAGAAACGACCTGTATCTACCGAATAAAACCTTGAGAGAAATTCTTCAGAATCTCTTTCTGAATGAAGCTGAAGATCTTCAGAATTATTGCCCTTAAGAGTTTTCCATTCTTCAAATCGATGTTCAACCCATCTATTATTTAAATCAGTTACAGTAAATTTACTAAATGTACGTAATGTTTCAGAAATAAACCCCATATTAATTTCTTCTGGTTTATTCTCTGCATATACAGCTTTAGGAGTATACTGAGAAGGTATTACTTCAACATTCTCTGCATCTAGACCAAAAATACTTTCAACATCCAAAATTATATATAATTTATTATCTTTCTCTACTACACCCTGTATAAATTTAATATTTATATCACCAAAAATAGGATGGGGAGGTTGAATTGATGAGGAAGAGATACCTACAACCTTATCTATTGAATCTACAATAACCCCTAATAGGTAATTATCAAGTCGTAATATTATAATCTCATCTGATTCATTTTTTTCAGATTTCACAGAGGGAAGATTGAACATTGTACGAAGATCAATAATAGATATTATATCTCCTCTAAGATTATAAACACCTCTTACATATGGAAGAGAATTAGGAACGTAAGTAAAGCGTGTGGCCTTGGATATTTCCCTGACTTTCATAATATCAATACTGTAGTCCTTTCCTGCAAGGGAAAAAGCGACCATTTTAAAATCTATATTTTCAACACCTTCGATAACAGCAGTTACTGCCTTATCTACTACAGCATTCATGCGAATCTCCTATTAACCCTACATTATTGAAGCTGAACGTCTTCTTCTATTCTCTATTTCCTGCTTTAACCCAAGTTCCAACAATTGACTTACATCTATAATTAAAGCAACAATACCATCTCCTAATATTGTAGCACCGGCTACGCCAGGAGAACTTGTATATCTATCTTTTAAAGGTTTAATAACAACATCCTCTTCACCAATCAAAGAATCAACCATTAATCCCATCTTTTTATCACCGGATCCAACAATTACGACAAAATTATATTCACCACTGGATTCAGTTGAAATATTAAAAAGACGATCCAATCGTATAAGAGAGATAACATCCTCCCGTACATTAAATACTTCATAACCATCAATAACCTTAATATCAGAAGGTTTAATTCTATGGCTGTCAATGACAGAAGTAATAGGAATTGCATACACTTCCGGTCCGACACGCACAAGTAAGGCCTGAATAATTGCAAGTGTCAGTGGAATTTTAATAGTAAGTGTACTTCCGACACCTACCTCAGACCAAACATTTACATTTCCATTAAGTTTTTCAATCTTTCTCTTAACAACATCCAGACCAACACCTCTACCTGAAATATCAGAAACCTGTTTTGCTGTAGAAAATCCAGCGTCAAATATTAAATTAAATGCTTCTATATCTGAAAGGACCTTACTGGGATGAATTACACCTCTATCAATAGCCTTCGCACGAACGGCTTCAACATCGATTCCCTTTCCATCATCTTCTATTTCAATGATAATCATGCTGCCTTCATTTCTTGCCTTTAAAGTAACAATTCCTTCAGGTGGTTTCCCTGCTTTAATTCTTTCCTCAGGACTCTCAATACCATGATCAACAGAATTTCGTACACAATGGATAAGGGGATCCAAAAGATCTTCAATTACAGATTTATCGAGCTCTGTATCTTCTCCAACAAGATTTAGTTTTATAGATTTACTAAGAGATTTTGAAGCATCTCTGACAAGTCTTGGGAATCTTGAAAAAATCTGACTAATAGGAACCATCCGAATCTGCATAACACCTTCCTGCAGTTCACTTGTGGTTCGTGCAAGATTTTGTGCTGTACTTCTAAATTTAACAATTGTATTTCGTAGATCTATTTTTGATTTTTCAAAAATAGTAAAAAGTTCTCCGAAGTTCTCATTTAGTTCTGTTTTTATCTCTTTAACAGTATAACCGTCCTGGGATTTCTCAATATAACCTGGAAGAGAATCAATAAGGCTTTTCAGGCCATCTTTAAATTGTTTTTCCTGATCGATTATATTTGTTTCAACAAAGCTAAAATCATTTCCAATCTGATTAAGTGTAGCTTTAGTAATAACTGTTTCACTGACAAGATTTAGTAAATTATCAATTCTTCTACTATCAACCCTTAGAACAGAACCTGTATCTTTATTTTTCTTTAATTCCTTATTTTTGCTTTTATTTAAATTAGAAGTCTTCTCTTTAACAGGGTCAGTTTCTTTTAGCTTCTCATCAACCTTTACTGTTGTACCCTGTTTTTCTTCTACAGTTACTTCTGGTACTTCAGGTTTTACTTCCGATTTAGAAGTAGATGTAGAAGAATTAAGCTCAATAATAGAATTGCCGGAGACAACCCCGGGAATATTTAGTTTACTTAAAAGATAATCCTCAGTCTGACTGGTAGCAATGTAGTATACAATTTCAGGATGAAAAACATCTTCATACAATTCTTCAAAATCCGGTATTGTTTTTAGAACCACACCAGAACTTTTTAAACCTGCAAATACCTGTATTCCACCAATAGAATTCATTGGATGATCTTCATTAAAGTTTACAATAATTTCATAAACCTTTTCACCCTCATCTGCAGCCTCAAGGAGTTCAAGAATATCGTATTCAGAAAGGGTTTCCTTATCTGTGCCAGGCACTGAAGGACTCTCCTGAGATTCATTTGTCCTTGGAACAGACGTTTCTGCAGCAGAATTCCCTGCATTTGCACCACCGAGAAGACTTTTAAGATCTGACGTAATCTTAGATATATCATCTTCATAGATCTGGCCCTCAGAACGATACTGGAGCATCTCTTTAATAACATCAATTGCTTCAAGAAGAACATCTACTGTATGGGCTAATACTTTTACCTTTCCTTCGCGTATATCATCCAGGAGATCCTCTACTATGTGGGTAAATCCTGCTAATTCATTCATCTGAACAGTAGCAGAAGCGCCTTTCAATGTATGGGCAGCACGAAAAATTTCATCCACAGAATCCATATTATCCGGATTATTCTCTAATACAAGAATATTCTGTTCCAGAATCTCTACCTGGAGATCTGCTTCCATGTAAAAGTCTTTTAATAACTCTTCATTATTGGGGTCTAAATAATCACTCATCTTGTAATAATCATCATATATTGAGAAGTTAAAGTCAAGTAGAATTATATTTTATTATATTAAACTAATAAACATAGCTCCCGAAAATATCAATAGACAATATAGAGGCTTTGATTTTTTTAAAAATAAGGTATAAACTTGTTATTTAGACCCTTGGAAGGAGTTTTGGAATGATTATTACTAAAAAAAAGTATAGTGGAATTTTTATATTCCTAATTATTTTATTGTTCAATCTTAATGCTGCAGATTTAGATATTCCAAAAATGGAACTTATAACCAGATCCGATATAGGTCCTTCAACTCCAATCCTTTTAACAAGGGGTAAAATTGACCTTAAAATTGGTGGCGGATACAAACTTGGAGGAAGCCTGATTTTAGGGTTTGACAGTGCTGACCTTGGATATTCCAAGGCAACACTGGATCCTGCTACAGAGGATACTGCATCATTGGCCACATATCTTAACAATCAAACCTATCTACAGTTTCAATCTGCTCAGGTTACAATAAGAGATCTTTTTTCCACTCCTACTGATTTAACATATTTTACTGGTATTGCGGATGTGTTTTGTTCCGGAGATGATTTTCCTGCCATTTTTGGTTCAGTTCCAGTAGCTACCAGATACCGTGGTTATCTCTATTTTCCTGATAATGAATTTGACGGAATACATACAGTAAATGGAACCGGATTAAAATTATCCAGTACATTTGGAAGTGAGAAAATAGTTTCTTCTGCTTTTATTTACGAAGATGGATACCTTGGCAGTGGTTATTTTTCAGGAGATATAAGAACATTGCTTAATTTTGATAAAATTAAACTGGAAGGATTTATGGGGGCAACTTTCCCTGCCTCAACGTATGGCCTTTATAGAGGAGGCCTCCTTTTTTACTATAACCCTGGTACAACAGGTGAATTTTTTGCACAAGTGGGAGTTCCTCAGTGGAATCCTTCAGAAAGTTTTTCTATAGAAAGACTTTTTTTCCTGTTTGAACCAAGAATTAAATTAAATCCCGTTACTATTATTTTTACTCTATTCTGGCATCCTGGTTATTATTTACAGCAAACAACAGCTGACATGGGATCTGCAGATGTTCATATAAATTTCATGATTGGAGAGCCGGAATTAAGTACCTTTTCCGGTGGACTTGAAGGAAGTGTAACCTTTGATTCTTCAGCTCCATCCAATAAGTTTGGTGTAAAAGTCTCACCCTATATTAGTGCAATTACTTCCGGAGTTATCTGGAATATAATGTTAAATACAGAACTGTTTCCCTACTCTTTAACTGATATGTTTGAGGGTATAATCAGTGTCAAAGCGGAGTTCTAGATGAAAAGAGTAATAATTAGTACTATAATTTTAATTACATTTATATTTCCAGTAACCAGTATGGAGATATCAACATTGTTCCATATAAGTGATATGTCCTTTGATAATACGAGTACGGCACCGGTATCCAGTTTTTCAGGAACAAATTATCCCTGGGGTTTAAGTGTTTTTGGATCTGATGATATTAGTGACGAGATGACTCTAAAAGCCGGTGTCTTTTATGATCCAATACTAAGATATACTACTTATACACTTTTTGAATACCAACATGAATTTTTCAAATTAGGAGTTGGACCTTTTTTTGGAGTCTTTAATACTCCTGGAACTATACTTAAATCTGGAATATCAACAGCTGTCAGAGTTGAAATACCAGGAATACTATTTGCATCCTTAAAAGCTGATAGTTCAATTGGGTCAAGATTTGTAAAAGTTGGAGATTATCTTCAGGAATCAAATGAAATATCTATGGGTTACTATATTCCAAATGCAATTTGTTCGGTAAGTCTTAAATCTAAATCTTTTGTAACCAAACAGGCTGCAGACCTTGAAGTAGATGACAGCTTTACTGAATATGCATTTAATGTGGATATGTTTCAAAAAAATGTGTCTTTTACAGCCATGCTCTCTTTTGCCTACCAGACAATTTCCAGGAGCTATTTAACTGTTAGTACATCTGCAAGTACAGAAAACACACTAAACTCTCTAATTCTGGGTACAAATTTTAAATTTAAAATTGCTGATGGATTTACTCTAATAACAAATCTTGAAAGTAATGTATATTCTTTTGGTTATTTAGATACAACTGTTTTAACACTTCCAGGCTCCGGCCCTGGAATATTTCTTTTTAGAATAACTACAGGTGTAAGTCTTGATCTTGATGTATTTAA
>JAOZPU010000038.1:7982-12042 GCA_029932585.1 Spirochaetia bacterium
TTCATTATCAATATCATCTACACCAGGAAGAACTGCAAGGTCATATTTAAGATTTACATCTTTAATATAAGTTATTACATCACCGCCCTCCTGAGCAGCATCTTTATAAATTACAAACCCAATAAGTTGTCGCATAGGTGTTGTTCTTGGGTATAAAGGGAACTTCTTAAGTTCTCTATTCCTAACCTCATCTATATAAGCAGGATTAACCCAACCAAGAGATCTCCAACCTTTAAAGTCAAGGTAGTCCATGAATATATTCCGTTCATCTCCATTTTGATCTTTAAGAATTAATCCAAGACCGTTTGTAAAGTTACTACCATAAACATTCATACCGATACTCTTTATAGCACCAACATTTTTTACAACACCATAACCATCAAACTTACTTCCCGAACCATCGTTCTCATCTTTATTCATATACGCAGGAATTTCGAATGGGGGCTGCACTATTGCATAAGCATTAAATGGATCTTCAGGAAAATGAACCCTTACACCCATTACTGTTTCACCACCAAATTTTAAGGCTTCAGCCTTAACGGGTGCTGCCATTGTATATGACAATTTCTGATTAACTACTGTTCTGGCTGAAGAATTGAGGACAACACTCCACTTTTCAATTGCCAGAGAAGTCATCATTAATTTTTTCTCTTCATCAGTATAACCCACTCCTGCCTTTGAGGAAAAATCTACAAGAGTAGCAGCATTATTGCCATCTTCCATATCTGCAGTCAAAGTAGAAAAATCGATAAGTACCGACTCTACAGCAGAAACTGAAAAACTTACCACAACAAGCATAATAATAAGAAGGATTCCAAACCGTTTCATCTATTGCTCCTTTAAAACCATTTTCAATAAGTATCTAAAATTATACGCAATGATTTTTTTTTGTCAACAATTTTTCTTTTTTTTTGACACTTAAACCATTTATTAGCGCTTTCTGCCCTGTTAGAGAGTTTGTCCATCAACAGAAAGGGTTATTTCCTCCAAAACAGGGAAATTATATTTAATATTCTTACGGATCATCGCCATCATATTTGATGGCATTATTGTAAATTCACTTTCAGTAACTATTAAATCAGAAGAAAAATCAATATAAAGAACAGAATGGTTCCTTAAAAATAAAGCATGGAGCTTTGTATTTTCAGGAATTATTCTAAAATGTTCGATACTATATGGCCCCAGAATCATCTCTTTTACAAATAATTCGACATCATCCTCTAAGGAAGCTTGTCTGGGAACTCGACGAACCTCTCCTGAAAAACTATTCATATCAGGAAAAAAGAAAACCCTTCTGACAAGATTATTATCCGCTATATAATATACTGATATTGAAATTATTAGCAAAAATATAAAAATTGATATAAGTATAAGAGACCTTCTTTCTAACCTAAAAAACATATTTATTCCCCGGGAGCGTATTGAACTTCAAAATGATTGATGAAACCACTAACACCATTATAGATCCCTTCACTTATTTTCTTCAAGTATGCAGGATCATCTAAAATTTCAGCCTCTTCCTGATTAGTAATAAATCCAAGTTCTACTAAAACAGCAGGCATTTTTGTATTACGTACAACAAACCAGGATTCCTCTTTAAGACCGCGATCAGCTATCTTATCTCCAACAATACCTTTTAACCCTTTTTGTATACTTTGAGCAAGTAAAATGCTTTCTACAGTAATTTCCTCTTCCAGCATGGTATTTAAAATTGGGATAACATCCTCAGGCTCACTCTCTATTACACTGTCATCCAGCAATTTCCTGCGATAATCAGGAGGAAGATACCAGACTTCAAAACCATTCGCTTTGGAGTTTAAAGAAGCATTGGCATGAATGGATACAAAAATTATAGATTCATTTTCTTCCAGATCAATTCCATTGGCAATTACTGTTCGCTGCTCAAGTGTAATAAAATCGTCTGTAGATCTTGTTAAGATAATACTTTTATCATGATAGCTGCTTCTTAACAATGAAGCAACTTCCAGTCCTACAGATAAAACAATATCTTTTTCCATAAGTTTTACTTTTTCACCATCTGACAAATACTGTCCAATAGCACCCGAATCTCTTCCTCCATGTCCAGGATCAATAATTATTGCTTTAATTCTTAGAGAACTTTTTTCACTGGCAGATAGAGTAAAAAAACTTGAAATTAATGAAGCAGCATCCTTTGAAAAGAAAACATCCCCATTGGTCCCTCTTTCTATTTTAAAATTTTCAGATTTTTCAGTATAATTTAAAAGAAGAAATGGTATACCGGGTTTAAATAGTATTGATTTACCATTTAGAGATAATTCTCCCATCGAACGATAGGAACTCCAACTTAGATCTGCAGAGGTTTCACTGATTATTGTTGTTAATGAGACCATATTATCAACTGAATTACTTTCTGCAAAAACAAATACAGTTAGAAGCAGAAGTAAAACTACGGCTAATATTCTTTCCATCGCGAAAATAACTCCAGGAGATTTTTTCTCTCTTCTATTGTCTTCCTAATGGTATCTATAACCCATACGCCACCCTGCACTCCTCCTCTAAGAAAAGCACGATAGAAAAACTTACCTAATACTACACCATCAGGATATAGATCGACAGTATCATTTTTATACGAATTTGTCTTATTTACCAGAACAGTAGGTATATTTATACTTTGATTATCCCGGGAAACTATATCAATAACTTCCTTAAAAGCTATTTCTACAGCTTTACCATGCCATTCCTTTGCAGATTCCTGCAATAATTCCGGTAAAGTTAAAATGCCTACATTATTAGCCCTGGATAATTCAAAATCTGGCATTTTTTCCAAAGCTTCGATATTTATATTTTCATTTAGAATAAAAGCATTTTTAACCCATACTTGATAATTACCAAATATAAACTCTTCAGTAATTTTATTACAGGCTTCAAGACGAATAAATATTTTTCGACATGCATCTTCTGCTGATCTTATTGCAATGGCTCTATTTTCATTTACGGCAATAGAATTTCCAGCTTTTTCAACATTATTTTCCGGGAATTTCACCATAAGTCCTGTTTTAACCCTTAAAAAAAGATCAAAAATATGCTTTTCTGACTTTGCTTCTTCTATTCCGCTTATACCTATTATTTTTCCGGGTATTGAAAGGAATGCTCTTTCTGCAGTTGTTTTATTAAAAATCGGCAGTAAATTAGTCGGCGCCCGACCCACTGCAATTTTTAAAGCTTCTTTAGTAAGTTCAACTCCTGAAGAGTAAGGAAACGTCCAACCGGACATATATCCTCCAGATAGGCGTGCTGCAATCTCACCAATATAAACCTTACCTTTGTTTAGTCTTATATCCCCTTTTGCAGCACCCTCTGTAATACCCAGAGCCCTTACAGCAGCTTTAAATGTTGTAATTATCTCTTTATACATCTTTTTATCAATTGAAGATGGTATGGTATGTCCCATCTCAATAAAATAGGGAGGATAAAAAATATGTCTGTCTGCAAAACCACAGATTGTTATTTTATTTTTATAAATTAATGCATCTATACTGAATTCAGCACCATCCAGATACTCTTCGATAATCACAGTTCCTGATCTTGAAAACAGGAATGCTTCATTTACAGCAATTTCCAGTTCCTCAATATTATCTGTTCTGCGTATACCCCTTGAACCCATATTATCTACAGGTTTTACAACAAGAGGAAATTCAAGACCTTTATCAAGAAAATCTGTTTTATTAAATAATCTATTTTTGTTAACAGTAAAAAATAGTGGGGAGGGAATATTATGTATTCTAAATGCTTCTCTCATTTTCTCCTTATTACTTGCATTTATAGAAGCCTGAATACTAATTCCAGGTAAATCAGCAGCAGAAGCTACCCTTGCCACTGTCTCAGAAAAGTCAGTTCCTGCTGTAAAGACACCATCCAACCCAATACTATTTTTATATTTCAAAGCAGCCTGAATCATTCTCTCTGTATCTTTTAAATCTATATTCTCAAAATAATCTGCATATTCCCTACCTGGTACATAAGGAACTCCATCTGCAACTATAGTTGTCCAGTTCATCTTATTGGCAATTTGTATCCC
>JAOZPU010000038.1:12142-19685 GCA_029932585.1 Spirochaetia bacterium
ACCTCAAAAGTATCACCTAATTTAAAAATTTTACTAATAATATAAAAAATTTTATTTATAAAACTAAAATTTTTTTTTGAAAAATCAGAAAATCTTTCGGGATGATGTCCTGTAATTCTAATTTTTTTAATTTTAAATCCATAGCGTCTTAAGACAATATCTGCTATTTTTGGATTCCATATTGTAATATGATCCATAGGGCTTTTCAAAAGGAACGATGACATTTTTTTCTTTGCACTAATCCCTGAACTATTTGGAGTGGAAAATGAAAAAATACCCCCTGGTTTTAACAATTTATTAACTCTGGTAAGTATATAATCGGGATTTGTAAAATGTTCCATAACATACCACATTGTAACTGCATCAAATTGATGTTCAAATACAGCATCTTCAAAAGCACCTGTAAAAACCTCATATCCAAATTCAGAACGTACGTAATCTGCTGCTTCAGGTATTATTTCCACACCCTGAGGTAAGAAACCATAATTTGAAGACTCTACTAAAAAGGGGCCATAAGCACAACCAATATCCAGCAAACTGGAATTAATATGCCCATTTTTGTTAACAGGCCTTATACTATTTATTATTTTAAGCCTGGCTTTTGCAAATTCCTGTATATTATTAAAATCTTCAAGATAGGTTTTTCCATACTGATTTTTGTAATCTTCAAAAAAATAGGCTTCTTTATAACTATCCTCATTATAAGAAAATTTCACTTGAAAAATTATTTGACAATCCGGACACTTATAAAAATTTCTTGTTTCATAACGATGTAAAATATCCTCTGCTTTACATTTAACCTGACATACAGGGCAGGTGGAATCAGTTATATTTATTGATAAAACAAGATCCTTAAGGTTAGAATATTTTTCTGGTATATACTTATACTGCAAAGATTTATAATCATAATAATTAAACAAATAATTATCCACTTTTTTCTTTTTTGGAATCTTTGTACCAATAACAGGAAAACCACAAACAGTTGATAATTTATCATGATAAGAACTGGGGTTTAACAGAAGAAAAGGAACTCCGGAAGCAAGGGACTCAAAGGGAGTAAGGCCAAAAGATGTAAAAACAAGATCAAATTTATAAAGAATATTTTTTAGATTATTTTCATTACTAAGTATTGTAACTGATTGTAAATATTTATCAGATACAATATTTTCACAGCCTGCAATAGTTATCTTTGATTGAGAAAAATAATTATATTTAAAAATAAATTCCAATAGAATATTGGTAAGGCCAAGAGAATCCTCCCCTCCAAAAGAAATTAGAATATTATTATAAGATGACGATTTTTTGTACATATGCTTTCCAGGTAAATTCATAAGCCCGGTTGAAGCAATATTGGCTTTAGTTATTTGTTTCAAAGAGGGAATAATGTCTATAAGATAGTTAAATTTTGCCCTATTCAGATAACCTTCATCAATACCAATAAGAAATCCTCTATGGGCAAGGTCAGTTATTAGTAAATTGGGACTGTTCCTGTAATCTACTACAATAAAATCCCATATACTATTTTTGGGTAATTTAAGTTGATAAATATCATCCTGATCAACATTATTTTCTAATAATTTTTTATTTATTTCAGATATATCCCTCTGAGATATAAAAATGGAAACTTCCGATCTGTTTTTTAAACCTTTATAAAGATCTATCATTCTTCTTAGATGGCCTGTCCCATTCCCCTCATTAGAAGCTGGAACAAGGAGATATGATTTTTTCAACATTTATTATTGAGCCAGAGCGTAATATTCTTCTTGTATATTCAATCTCATCCAGGAAACCAGATTCTGGATTCCAATAGGCTTGCCGCGGTACAACTGCCTGTATATTTGTTTAATTTTATAATAATCCTCTGAAGTATCTAAAGTTACTTTCCCATCAGGATAGTAAAACTCTGCTGGTGCAGGAACTCTTTTTATAACAAATTCTTTTTCCCTATTATATAAATAAGGACTTACATGTTCTTTTTCATACATATTATCAGATAATTTATCTGCTTTTAGAATTGCTTCAGAATTAAGAATTTCAACACCTGTTCCCAGAGGAATTCCTATATAACCACTATAATCTGCATTTTTCAGTTGATGATACTCCAAAATACTATTTGCAAGTTGTCCGGACACTAGAGGATTATCTCCTGTTGCTCTTACTACAGTTGAAACGGAATAAAATTTTATTGCATCTGCAAATCTCTTTAAAACGTTATCTTTCTCCCCTACAAACAGTTCAAAACTCCATTTTTCTGCTAAAGTTGCTAACTGAGAAGCACTCGAAGAATCTGTAAGTAACACAGATACATCTACCCTGACATCCTGCAGACTTCTCATAACCTGTTCTATTACTGTGTAATCTTCCAGAGGAAGAAGAGCTTTCCCGGGAAGCCTGGTGGAATCCAACCTTACCTGTAAAAATAATCCTGTCATTACTCTTTTACCTCCCACATATCTGTTACCTGTCTGGCATCACATATAAAACGAAACTTATTTATTTCAACCCATTCTATTGCTGCTTTATATTCTTTAATTGACGCGAGAAGAGAAGACCCTGATTTTATAGTGTAAGATAAGAACTTCCCCCAGCTTATTGATGCATTATCTCCTGAGAACTGAGGTATAAGATTTTTTAGATAAAACATCTTATAAAATTTATCAGGAGTAGTATCTTCCGGAAGCTGATCAATCAAATATTCAATTTTTATCCCAGTATTAAAGCTTATGGACTCACCCCACATATGAACTCTAAAACCAAAATCCATTTTCTGCCAGTACTCATTAATTATATTAAAATCAAACCCACCACTTAATAGAAACTTTTCTTTATTGTATATACCGGAATAATCAAAAGGATAAAGCGTTTCCACTCCATTGGCAGAGGGCATTAGAGAGATCATTTTTAATCTGTTTCCATAAAATGAAGGAGCCATTAATGAGGGAACAGTTACATATTTTGTACTTTGTAAAATAGGAACAGAACATAGATCTTCCGATTTATCCAGTTGATTCAAAAAACGCTCTGTAAACCTATAACCAGGACGCATATCATCCCAAAAAACCATAACAGACCGACCTGAAGCTTCCATAATACCTATATTTATCTGTTCACCAGGAGAAGCTTTTTTCCCAAGAATAAGAAATTTCACCTGAGGGAACCGAATTGATAAAGATTCTACATCGTAAGTAGTTTGAGGCCCCTGAACAGACATTATCTCGACATCTCCAAGAGATTCAAGATGTTTTAAGTATTCTGCCTTATAAGGGCGCCCTCCCCTGTTAAGTACTAACAGGCTCAAAACAGGAGAAAGACTTAACTTTTTATCACTTTTTCTTCCACCAACTATTGTATATGGAATTCTTGGATTTTTAGAAGTTGTAGGTATAGTATTCATCACACTCACTGCATATTTTAGGATAAGACCCTGAAAGATGATCAAGATACAAACCTTTACCATTTTCCCAGATCAAAGAAAGCTCATCGTTAAATATATTGCCCAGGCCATGTTCAACTTTTAGATCTTCACGACACATGGGAACTGTTCCATCAAGAAGAATATTTAAATCCCTCTTTATATGCCAGCAGGGAAACCTTTTAACTGGAGACAGATCAGTTACTCTAAGATCTGGAAGAACACCACAAAAATGATCATGTTTTTGTATAATAACATTAAAACCCTTTTCTTTCCATGATCTATAAAATTTCTCAAGATATTCTTCCTGATTCTCCATTCGAACAGACTGAATATACAAGTTATCCCGAAACAGATCGTGAAGGTAGAGAGCTGTTCTATTAGCCTCTTCCCAGCCTTCGCCTCTAAGTTCTTTATACGAATCAGGATTTTGAGCATCAAGAGAAAGAATCCAATCAATTCTTCCATCTGCAATTTCTGAAATAGATTTTAGGACATCATGATCCCAGCCAACTCCGGAAGTTTCAATTATTAAAGAAAATTTATCAATTTTTAGAAGTTCCTGTACCACTCCAAATATATTGGAATGCATACCAGGTTCCCCCCACATGGATATACTAAAAACAGCATCGTCACTAAAAGACTTAACTTTTTGAAGAATCATTTTCCACTGTTCTATTGCCATCTCATCGGTTCTATTAATTATGTCCCCGCCAAAAGAGGGGTAAGGACAGTAGGAACAGGCTTGAGGACAGCCACCGGTAATTTGAACATTAATAAAGGATGGTTCTGTTCGTAATAATTCCTGCTTTTTTTCAAGAATATTTACAATAGCCTCTTCTCCGGCCTTGCTTTCAGATTGAAGTTCCTCAATTATCCTGCATAACTGATTAAAATTTCTTTTTGTATCCGAAGAAAGAGAAACCCTGAGCATACGCTGATCAATACTGGAAATTTCCGTCTCAATATCATAGGAATTTATATCCTTCTGAATAAGTTCAAAAATTGATTGCCGGCTTATTTTTATTTGATTTTTTCCAGCAAGTGTTTTTAATTGAGAAAATACAGATTTCAGGAGTATCTCGGGAGCCATTCCGAATGGATAACCATCTGCAAAAGTGTAGGTTGCAAAATATTGGAGATGATTTTTATACATCCTTTCTGCAATAGAAAGATCCACCAGAGGTGTATCTCCATAAAAATAAAAAATATTCTCAGAATCTCCTGTTTCAGCTATAAAAACAGATATTAGATCTTCCATATTTGGCCCTGGAGGCTGGACAACCTTATAATTTCCAGGGACAGAAAAATTTGGATCTGCCAAAACTATTATTTTATCCAGATCAGGAAGTTTTGAAGCAGTAGCCAGGACTGACTCTATAGAACTTTCACCACCTGGAAGACTTTCATATGCATAATTACTAAGTTCCAGGGCATTAATAAAAACAGTTGTACTCATTCCTTAATTATCGGCAATGAAAACTAATCAATTAGAGCTATTTATTACAGAGTGATTTTTAAAAGTATTTAAGGCAAAACTCTAATATTAGAGAAAGATTATATCCTCAGCTCTGGCAATAACATCTTTTCGCCCCTTTCCTATAAGATTGGGAATTTCTTTGGAATGATGACCAATTAAATTTTCAATTTCTGTGCTGGTAAATTTGCTTACAGCATTTGCTATTCCATTTATGGATATAACCTCACCCTCACCAAATACGCCGCCTACAGAGATCACACCCGAAGGGAGAAGACTGTTATTGTTATGTAAAGCATTCAGAGCTCCATCATCAATATTTATTCGCCCCAAAGGGACACTGTTCAATATCCATCGGGTTCTGGCTGAAAGTTTTTTACCCTCAAGAAATAGAGTTCCCTCTTCTTCCCCATTAAGAAGTCTGTTTAAAATATCATCTTTACTTCCATGAGCAAGAATTGTTTTACATCCCGCATTTGCAGCAATAGCAACAGCCTGAAGCTTGGTTTTCATTCCTCCAGTGGAAAATTCACTACCTTCTGATCCCGCATATGCCAGAATCTCCTCTGTAATCTCATCTACACTTGAAATTAAAGAAGCATTTAAATTTTTACGGGGATCACTATCATATAAACCATCAATATCAGTAAGAATTATTAATAAATCAGCATCTACCTTACTAGCTATCATTGCACTTAAGCGGTCATTATCCCCAAAAGCAGAGCCAATTTCATCTGTGGCAACCGAATCATTTTCATTAAAAATGGGAACTATCCCAAGATCAAGAAGGGTCTCAACTGAATTTCTAAGATTTAAAAATGTGATTCTGTTACTAAAAACTTCCCTGGTTACAAGGACCTGGGCTATAGATATACCATATTCTCCAAAAGAATCTCTGTACTGATGCATTAAGAGGGGCTGACCAATTGCAGCACAGGCCTGCCTCATTTTTATATCTTTTACTCTGGTTTTTAAATTAAGCTCAGCAGCACCCATACCAATAGCTCCGGAACTGACAAGCAGAACCTGAAGGCCCCGTTCTTTTAATTCTGCAATTTGAGAACTAATTTCCTCTACATAATTAGTATTAAACTTGCCATCCTTAGTAAGCAAATTTGTACCAATTTTTATGACAACTCTATGAGAATCACTGAAATTACGCATTAATTCAGACTCTTATACTCTTTATTTATAATTTTGTGGGTAAAATGACTGTTTCCAGAGGCATAATCAGCCACCTTGTGACCATGTCCCCGTAATCTCCACTTATAAATAACCAGCCCTTCCAAACCCACAGGGCCCCGGGCATGTATTTTATTAGTACTAACTCCCACTTCTGCACCAAGCCCAAAGCGAAACCCATCAGAAAATCTTGTACTGCAATTCCAGAATGTATCTGCAGAATCTACAAGATTCATAAATTTTTCAGCTTTATCAGCATTGGAACTTACAATTACATCAGTATGCCCTGATCCATAATTATTAATATGCTCAATTGCGCTATCTAAAGAATCTACAACTTTAACTGATAAAGTATAATCAAGATACTCTGTACTCCAATCTTCCTCAGTTGCCGGTTTTACATCAATAATTGTTCTGGTTATATTACACCCTCTAAGTTCAACATTTTTACTTTCCATTCTCTCTTTCATAAGCGGAAGAAATTCTGCAGCTATTGATTTATCAACAAGTAGTGTTTCCAAAGCGTTGCAAACGGCTACATACTGTGTCTTGGAATCATCAGTAAGCTCTACAGCCATTGAAAGGTCTGCACTTTCATCTACAAAAAGATGACAAATACCATCTGCATGGCCCATTACAGGAATAGAAGTATTTTTCATTATGTATTTTACAAAACTGTTGGATCCTCTTGGAATTAATAGATCTATATTCTTTTCCATATTGAGCATTTCACTGACATCCTGCCTGGTTTCTGCAAGCTGAATCCAACCAGAGGGAATACCTGCAGTTTCTGTTGCTTCTGCTATAAGCTCTGTTAGGATTCTATTTGTATTAGAAGCCTCACTGCCTCCCTTCAAGATAACCCCATTCCCACTCTTAAGACACAGGGTGGCAATTTGAACAAGAGCATCCGGCCGGGACTCAAAAATCATCCCGATAACACCTATAGGACAACTAACCTGGTATAGTTCCAGATCTTTATCGAGTTCACGAGCCAGTATTGTACGTCCTACTGGATCTGATAATCCAATAAGAGATTTAATACCAGAACAAACTTCAACTATCTTATCATCATTAAACTTCAATCTTTTAAGTAAAGGAGCTGATAATTTTTCTGCTTCGGCTTTAGCCATATCCTGTGAATTAGCCTGAATAATTTCATCTTTACGCACATTTAAAATCTTTGAAATAGATTCAAGAGCCTTGTTTCTTACTCCCAGAGAGATTGAACCCAAAAACACCTGTGCTTTTTTAACTTCTGCTGCCTGTTCTTTAATGCCCACTTTAAAAACCTCCGGTGTAAATTAACTGATGTTGATTTTAAACTTGATAGAGGGAGATGTACAAGTAGGGACACAAGTAAACAAAAATTTATTAATCTATCTGATATATATTTTTATTTTATTTGAACCAATAGTATTTTTAAATTCTATCTGCCACTCCCCTTTTTGAAGTTCAAAATTATAATTTCC
>JAOZPU010000176.1 GCA_029932585.1 Spirochaetia bacterium
CTTTGCTAAAATCTAAGAGTGATATTCCCGGTTTTACCATTTAATCATCCCTTATACTGTCTGAAACTATATTTGCAAAATATTCTATTCATGAAATAATTTTACCATAAAAAAAATATGTGTGCAAGTAAAATTTACATTTGTATGCAATACTGAAAGATATTTTGCATAAATGCCAAATTTAATTTTTTTATTTAAAAAGTTTCAATTTTTTGAAGTAAAATTTACATTTACCCTATATTAACTATTAACGTATTAAAAAATCAAAAATATAAGGAAATGTAAAAGTATGGAATATAAAAAATGTTTAATTTACAATTTTGCAAGTGGAAGTAAAGAAAAAACCGACGACTATTCATATAGATACGGTCAGTTGGATCTGGAGCTAAATATTGAAGTTAGATCACCAAAGTCTGTTTATAAAAGTAATGTGCTGAATTTTAAAAACCTGGAAAAAGTAAAAAAGAACGATTCTTTCAGGGAGGAACTGAAAGAACCGTTCAACATAGCTTAATGTTTTTTACCTATTAAATTACTTCTTCTCTATTAAATCATCAAACATCTTAATTATCTGGGTAGCCGTATTTTCTGCTAAAACAAAATCTCTCCCGGCATAACTGGAGTAAGCAGAATAATTTGAATCATTTTTCTTAGTAATAGTAAAACTGTTTAAAGTTTTACCATTGTAAAGAATTATTGTAAAAATATTACCATTGCCACGGTCTTCTCCAGCAGGACTGTACGATTCAAATCTTGAATTTGCCAGATACCTAAGGCTTTGCCCCACAGCATTGGAATCAAGTTCAGCATCTTTATCAGATTTCCATATATCCTTGTTGTCTGAATCTACAGATTTATTAATAGTAGTTTTAATATTATTGGAAATAACTTCTATTTTATCTATTTGAGTAGAATCAAAATTTAATATCTTTTTATCAAGCATATCATTTTCACTTACATCAAATAGTTTTTTTATATTTTCTTTAACTGTAAATACTGCTTTATTGTCCGGTGTTCGTATAAAAGCAAATCTTCTGCTTTCATTTAAGTCTCCAAGGTATAATTCTCTAACTGTATCATTACTTGTATTTTCTTTTACTATTGCCTTAATATCTATATATTGGTCATCTTCAAGGCCATAGTTTTGATAATTTTTTGTATTTGAAACCATATCAATAAATTGAGGATTTTCAAGAAAAGTTAGCATTTCATTAATTTTGGAAGGTTCTGCCCGTAAATTCTCAGGAGCCAATTCCCATATTCCATTTTCTTTGTACAGCTTAATTGAACCTGATGGTTTATTAATTTCAATTATATCTATTTGCTCTTCTTCAAGTGGAATAAAATCAGGAATTTTATAGTTCATTTCTCCTGTATTCTTTACTCCAAGGTAAATACTAAAGGTCAATATTAATGCAATCGGTAATAATAGCTGTTTATTAATTTTCATAATTAGTCATTTCTCCTGAACATTAGTTCAATTTTCTTTTTTCTGGAAGTCCACATAATCCATGCTATTAAGCCTGATAGAATTACCAAAAGTGGTAATCCAACAATGGAAAATCCTTTTATAAATGACCTTGTTCCAGGGCTTGTTTCTTTTAATGGATTAAATGGCTGTCCCTTACTTCTCATTTCAGCAAAATCATCATTTCCATTTAAAGTATCAAGGACGTTGTATATAAAAACTGAATTTGGAGATGATCCTGTTTTATCAAGGATATTGTCTGTAAGTACAGCAGAAGTTCCAATTAGAAAAACTTTTCCCTGTTTTGTGCTGGGGATAAAGTTTTCTTTATTAGTTATCAGATCAGAGCTAATCAGGCTTTTACCTTCACCCTCTTTTAATTCTTTTTGAGGGATCTCTTTCCCATTAAAATAGCTGTCAATATTTCCTTCTACAAGAGCAGCCAGAGGAAACTGGGCTCTGTCTTCCCCTGATGGTGGAAAAATTGTAGTGGGATTGTACAAATTAATTTTATCTTTCATTTCCCAGCTTTTATCAGATGAAGAGAACAGCACTTTAATATTTTTTGCATTGTCTGATTTATCATCAATTTTAAGAGGAGAGGTATTAAGCATAATTAAACCCTTTATATTCTTTAAAAAGGGAACTGAATTATTAATATTTTGAGATAGAATTTTAGGTGCAAAGTAAAATGTTGTTTCAGATAGGCCACCCTGATTATTATGTCCTGTTTGTTTATAACAATTTTCATCCAGAATATAAGACTTTTCAATGTTTACACCATAATGGCTAAGCAATGCCTCCAGACCAGTATCTCTTGGTACATATACCGGTGGTTGAGGGTTGTATGGATTCTGATTTTCAGGACTAACTTCTGTATGTGTATCTATAAAAAAACCAACAGAGTTACCTTTCATTATATACTGATCAATCTGATAAAGAGCCCAGGGGCTTAACTTTTCTTTCGGGCTGACTATTAACATAGTTTTAATATTATCTGGAATGCTTTCATTCATAATTGTTAATGGTTGAAGGGAGTAGTTGTCTGATATCATCATATGTAAATTATTTAATGACGGACCCTGCTGTGTTTGTGCATATGGATTTTGATAGAGAGGTAATGTTCCGTAATCCGTAAGATATGCAATTTTTTCATTAAGGCCAAGAAGTTTTTCTATAATACCATTTATATTATCCGAAAGTTTGTCTGGACTTATAATATCATATCCAAAAATATTTTTCTGCAGGAGTGTAATAACTGTTGATTGATCACCATTGCTAATAACAAGATCAGCATATACTTTTTTAGTAAAACCATCATTTCCCTGTAGTTTGAAAGATGTAAGAGTATAATTCTTGTTTTCCTGTACAGGAGAACTGTCAGGATCAATATAATTATATGTTAATTTGTTATAGTTAAGATTGTTAAGATCCTCTGTAATTTTTTTTATTTCATCAGGATAGCCTGAGAGGCCTTCTCCCATGGCATATAAAGAAGATGAAAGATAAAGGTTTACAGATATATTCTTTTCAAGAGAAAGTAGAGCCGATATTTTTTTACTAATTTTATTAATACTTCCAGTGATATTGTATTCCAGATTATTAACTGTCGCTATAGAAGGTATTGTTTTTATCATATTACCGTGGATAAGTGTTAAACCCATATAAACACTTTGAAGTTTAACTTCATCATTTTCTATTGTTTGAATCTGAATAGGGTTTATAGAATAATCAGCAGCAAGATCTCTCAAATTTATTCCTGTTTTATCTGTTGATATCCCATCTTTTTTTATAATGTAAATTTGATAATTAAAATTTTTGTTGCCAGCAAGGGCATATTCTTCCATTAAATCTGTGAACTCTCTTTGGAGGCTACTGTATTCTCCCGGGAGATTGTCAGAGAAAAAAGCTTTAATTGTTAAAGGTTCTTTAATATCAGAAACTGCTTCTTTACTTACTTTGGATAGAGAATATTTTTTATTGGATGTTAAATCTATCCGGAAAAATAATGTACTGGATGCAAGATTAACCAGAATTAATAAAGCAATATAAAGAATAAAATTTATTTTAAGTGATTGATTTTTTAGTATTTTTAAGTTCATTCCCTAGCTCCTTTCTCTAATAACCATAAAGGTTCCATAAAGTCCGACAATCATCACTGATAAAAAATATACAAGATCTCTTGAGTCCAGAACTCCTTTGGCTATATTGTTAAAATGATAAATTGAACCCAGGTACTGAAAAAAACCAGTTAGAAAGGGTGGCAGGAAGATAAGAATTGAACTGATAATTGTCAGGAAAAAACAAACTGCAGCACTTACAATAAATGCAACAATCTGATTTTTTGTAAGTGAGGATGCAAGAACTCCAATAGCGGAATATGCTCCGGCCAGGAGTAGGGCTCCTAAATAACCACCTATAACCGGTCCCGGATCGAGTTCTCCTACAAAGGATATAAAAAAAGCATAAACTATTGTAGGAACCAGCATAATAACAGAGAAGAAAAGTGCTGCTAAAAATTTTCCTATAATTATATCCATCAACCCCACTGGAAGAGTGCCTGAAATTTCAAATGATCCGCTTCTATATTCCTCAGCAAATAAACGCATAGTGAGGGCTGGAATAATAAAAGAAAAAATAATTGGCAGGAGATTAAAGAAGTCTCTCATATCTGCTCTTCCGGCCAGAAAGAATGTTGAAAAGAAAAACCAGCCTGTTAATAGCAGAAACAGGGTAATAACAATATATGCAACTGGAGAAGTAAAAAAAGTTTGTACTTCTCTTTTATAAATAGTATTTATTTTTTTTAATGACATTTAAGCCTCCTAAATGATAAAAAATAATTGAATTTTTGTCTTTTAGATTGTCTCATAGTACTTTTTATCATTCCCCTTAGTCAGTTCTTTAAAGATGTGTTCAAGTGATTCTGTTTCCTGAACCATTTCCAGAAGAATCCAGTCTTGAGATTTTATAAGCTTATAAATATCAGATCTTACATCTTTGGAAGTTGTAAGTTTAATTTTTATTTGATTTTTTGAAACATCTATATCAACACTTGAAACAGCATCAAGTTTTTGAAAAATATTTTGTATATTTTCATCTTTTGTAAATTCCAAAGTAATATTGGTAATAAAAGAATCGGATTTACTTTCCTTTAGCATTTCTGCTGTATCATCCGCAACCAACTGACCTTTATTCATTATAACTACTCTGTCACAGGTGGCTTCCGCCTCACTTAAAATATGAGTTGAAAATATTATTGTCTTTTTACGACCTATCTCTTTAATTATTGCTCTAATCTCAGCTATCTGGTTCGGATCAAGTCCACTTGTGGGTTCATCCAGAATAAGAATTTCCGGATCATCCATTAGTGCTAATGCCAGTCCAACCCTTTGTTTGTATCCTTTGGATAGGGTAGATACAGGTTTATGCATTACTTCCCGTATACCACACAAATCTGAAAGTTCAAGTAAACGAGCCATTCTTTTTGAATGTTCAATTTCTCTTATGTCGGAAATAAACACAAGATAATCGTAAACCAGCATATCTGTATAAATTGGTGATGATTCGGGAAGGTATCCTATATGCTTTTTAATTTCTATAGAATTATTTTTTGAATCGATACCATTTATTATAACAGAACCTGAAGTTGGTGTAATAAAGCCAGTCAGCATTCTTAAGGTAGTTGTTTTTCCTGCTCCGTTAGGTCCAAGAATTCCAAGAATCTGCCCATTTGGAATCTCAAGATTTATTCCATTTACTGCAATGGTTTCACCAAAATCTTTTGTTAGATTATTAATACTTATCATTAAGCATTACTCCTTCATTTACAATTTCGTTAATATTATATTATTTGATATTAATTACAATAACCTTGCATTTTTATTACATTTTTGTAATTTTATAATAATTTTTATGTTATGCAATAGAAAGAGTATCTCTTTTTGCTTTTCCTATTTATTGCTGGCGTTTCCACGGTATCCGGATATCTCGATACAATTGCCTGTGGTCAAGGGGATTCAGATATATTTGTATTAAATTCAGGCAATTACTCGATAACCGGATCCCCTGGACCTGGCTTTTCGGGGGTTTCGTATTTTTATATGGGCGGATATGGAATCCGCCCCTACAAAAACACCGCCTGCGGCGCCCCTACAATCCATAACGCATTGGAAAACGGAATGTAAATTATTTATTATCGAGAGGGCTTTTAACATCAATGCCTGGT
>JAOZPU010000177.1:0-2679 GCA_029932585.1 Spirochaetia bacterium
GCTTCTCTTCCGTTATCTATATACTGATGTGCCATCTTAGTACCAACTTCATAATAATCCGCAAGCTGTACTTTAACCGCTTTTAAACTTTCTTCCAGGTCAGTCACCTTCAACTTATGATTTCGTTCAATATCAATATCCAGTAATCTATTTGCATCAATAAAATACTTTTCTGCCAAATCGAACCCATCCAGATAGCCAGTTGCAGAGGCATCTGTCAGCCACTGCTGAATCTGAATAATATCTACCTTGACCTGCTTTATCTGTGAAACAGAAACACGCACTTTATTTCGTAGGAAATCTGCATGCTCCTTAGCTATATTAACCTTTATAATTGTAAAAACCGATAAAACAGCTATAGCTACAATAATTATAAGGTAGGTTCCGATAAATTTTGTTTTAAATTTCATTTAGCAAACTCCAATAATCTAAATTATCATACAACTCAGTTAAAGTAGTTTAATTCATTTAAAATATGCTTGCAATCTTTTTTTAACTTTGATCTCTTTGATCTCTTATTTTGAGATACTTTCCTACTAAAATAATCACTTTCTACAATAGATCTATATGATCAATTTAGTAATAAATATACTGCTATTCAGTTATTGGAAACAATAGCCTTATTTGACAAAACCCCTGCTAAACCGTAAACTTATCTGTCTCTTCTTTTAAATCATTTACAACACTGTTTAACTGAGAGGAATACCTCACAATTTCATCAGAAGCAATTACTATCTCTTCAGACCCACTGCTTATCTCCAGGATACCTCTGTTTACCTTTTGAGAAACATCCTTTAATTCCAACTGGCTTTTCATTACCTGCTCTGCACCAATAGTCATTTCAGCTGCTGCATTTTTTATATTAGAGGAAACATCCTGTAAAACTACCATAGCATCCTGAATTTGAGCACCTCCGGAATTAAGCTCCTGTACACTTGTCACTATTTCATCAAAAGCATTTTTTGTTTCTATTATTTCTTTATCCATTACTACAAAAGCATCAACCTTCTTTTGAGCAACTACACCAGTACCTGCAATCCCATCAGAGATCTCTTTAATTATTTTAGTTATCTCAGTAGAACTTTTTGATGAAGTATCTGCCAATTTTCTAATTTCATCTGCAACAACCGCAAAACCCTTACCTGCGTCTCCTGCATGAGCCGCTTCAATTGCAGCATTCATTGACAACAAATTTGTTTGAGCTGCAATGGCCTGGATACTCGTCGCCATACCGGATATACCATCAATTTTATCTATTACATCAACTTGAAATTTCACGTCTGTAGCAGCAGATGCATCGTTTCCAGCCGTAATTGCCGCTACAAGCCTTAGTACTGAGTCAGCTTTTTTCCTGGTAACACTATCCACACTGTGTAGTGAAGAGATCATCTCTGTAATAGCTGCTGTAGACTCTTCTACCATTGCGACCTGTTCGTTTATCTGGTCTTTTATACTGTTTATATTTGCTGTTATCTCCTCAACAGAGGCTACATTATCTGAAACATTTATATCCATCTTTTCTGATTCATTTAATAAAGAAGCAGTACTGTTCTTAATATTTACTATTGTAGCAGAAGTTTCTTCGGCAGAAGCAACAAGTGAATCTTTTACATTATCAACTGAGTTTGAAGATTCTTTTATTTTATTAACTGTTATTCCAAGCTTTTCCATAAAAATATTAAATTTCTTACTTAAATCTCCTATTTCATCTTTTTGAGAGTTGGTTGATCGAACAGAGAGATTACCATTGGCTCCTTTGTTAAAAAGCTCCTGGAATTTTTGTAATGGAATAGAAATACCTCTGGAAATTAATATGGAAACAAGAAGAGCAAAGATAAATACAACAATTAATAATCCTGCAAGTATATAAATACTTATTTTTAGATTTTTATGTAATAGATCTATCTGATTATCCATACTGTCATGTATTAATTCTTCTGCAATATCCGCGTTTGCTAAAAATCTGCTAAATAATAAATCAAACTCCATATCAACTACTGATCCGGAACCTACACCAGAAGATCCTGAATATTGGGAATATCTGGCTTCTGAAGCTTCTCTGAATTTAATTACATCTGTTTTTACTTTTTCAGCAGCAGCTAAAACAGCTGAATCTGATGAAGCAATAAATGTGCCTTCTTCATTGCTGCCACCGCTTATAATTGCATTCGTATACCACAGGGTCTCATCCAAAAGATCCCAGACTCTGTTTATATCTTCTCCTTCATCTCCACCCATTATCTCTTCAAACCATAAATGGGCTGTAGTAGCTGTAAGTTTTATTTCCATTGCGGCATCGCCCAGGGGCGCATACTTTGTACCTATATCCAAACCACTTTGACCAATCATAGTTTCAAAATATAATCCGGCTACACCTATAATTAATGCCAAAAATGCAACAGAAAAGAAACCAGCAAACAATTTAGATCGAACTTTCATCAAAATCTCCAAAAAATAATATAGTTAAGAATTATATTTGAGTATCATAAGCTTGTCATCAAAAAAAATATATTATATCAAATTTTTTATAAATTATCTAAAACTCTATGAACCATTCATACTTCCTTCACAATTAGGAGCGATATTAAGATTAGAAATTATCAACAAGCAAGGCTGACCACCAAGAAGCGGGATGTTGGCCTATGTAACCAAGGAGAAAAAGATGAAGAAAATAGCAAT
>JAOZPU010000177.1:2779-5685 GCA_029932585.1 Spirochaetia bacterium
AAATCAGAATATTAGTGAAGAAAGTTTAATACTTACAGGGAAAATAGACTTAACTGATGTGAATTTACCAAAACTTACAGTAGGTGAAAAGACATACGAACTTATGGTTCCCTACAGACTTGACTATGACATAGACATAAAAGATGGAGATGAAATTACTATCAATGGATTTGAAGTACCGGCATACAGAAGAGATGCAGATTCAGAATTAACAAATTTAATGGTTACTGGTGCAACTTATGATGGAACAGATTATGACTTAAAGATGATGGATAATGGTACCATGGGTTATGGCCGGCAAGCTGACATGATGAATAACTACAGACCATCAAATGGCCGAAGAGGAAAACCTGGAAGAGTTAATAACGATAGTTTTCAAAATAATTCCAGGAATTGGGGCCCTCAGCCAAACAATATAACACACAGACCTTACGGACGAAGATAATTTAATTATTTATAGCTGCCTGTTTAAACAGGCAGCATGCTTCCTACCAGCCTTTTTATTTGGAATAAACCGTAATTCTGTTTCGACCTGTTTCCTTTGATTTATAAAGCGCTTTATCTGCTCTATCCAGAAAATTTTCCAAAGTTTCTTTTGGTTCTCTAAAAGAAATACCACCAGAAATAGTAATAGCTACATCCTTTAAGACACCAGAAAACTTAAAGTTCTGCACATTCAATCTTATACGTTCGGCTATTGAACTGGAAATTGCTCTATTTTCATCAACAATAAAAACTGCAAACTCCTCCCCTCCAAGCCTAATATCTACATCTTCCCCTCTAATATTATCAAGAATTATTTTTGCAACCTCCTGTAATACAATATCTCCATAATGATGTCCAAATTTATCGTTGACTTTTTTGAAATGATCTATATCCAGAGCAATTACAGATAATGCCACTTTTGGTTTCCTGTCATTCATTTTAAGAATTCTATCAAGAGCATCTTTCATAAAAAGCCTGGTATGAAGACCAGTCAATTCATCTTTAATTGCTTGTTCATAATATCTATGTCCTTCCTGTTCAATTTTCAGCATCATAAGTTCTCTTTCAAGAGCAATCCCAAGGGGAATTGATATTTCTTTCATAATATCCGAAACATCTTTTCCCACTCTGAAATCTTTATTAAGATTAAAAATTGCATATCCAAAAAGAGTATCTTCTGCCGAAGAAAAAAGGGGAACACAAACTGTTTTTTCTCTGTAAATTAACCACCAGCCTTTATATGACAATTCCCATTTAACCCTATTTTTACCTATAAATTTTATGTCTTCGGGTTTTAGACCCTTTAATGGTTTATCATAAAAAGTCTTTGAATCATTTTCTGATACTAATTCACCAAAATTATTTAGAAAAAAATCTATTGATTTTACAGGGAATATAGAAGAAATTTCGTTCTCTAAATACTTTATAATTTCTTTAAATTCCAGTTTAGATAAAACATTTCTAAAAAAACCAGAGATTAACCTATTCAATTTTGAAAGTCTGAAAATATCTGTATCATCTTCTGTATTCAAAAAAATCCCACACTCAAGATCTTCCAGTTGATGAATAATGCTGCTAATAAATTGTTCTGGTATTACAGAACCATGCTGTGGAGCAATTAGTTTAAGATTTAGTTTTTGAAATTTATTTAATGAATGTCGCAATATTTCTCTTGAGGGCATATAATGTTCATGAAATAGTTTTATTGCATTAAAATATCCATCATTCTGAACATACAATGAAAACCCTTCAGTAAAACCACCAAAAATATCACTGGAAAAAAGAACTCCTGTACTCTCATCATAAGTAGTAAATGCTCCTGCAAAATGTAAATAGGGAGTAAAAATAAATTTTAATTTTTTATACTCCAATTCCAACTCCCATCCCAATTCCTCAATGCATTGAAGAGGTATTTTAAGAGCATAATGTTTTAAAAGTGCAATTGTTCGCCAATGACTTAGTATTACTGCATCATCTCTATTCACCATATCATCAATAATCAGTAAAGACCCGGTTATGTCAGGATCCTGATGATGGCAAATAAAATATTTTATATCATTAAATGGCAGAATAGATTCAATTTTTTTGAGAGTAGAATCAAATGTAAGCTTTGAACCAGGATCAATAAGCACAGAGTTATTACCATTTTTTATTAAATACACATGACATTGAAAAGGGTCCTCTGGTAAATAATGACCAACCCACCATATATCTTTTGCAATTTCTACAGCTTTATCATATTTAATATCAATATTTTTCATACTAGATTTTTCCTGTCAATAGTCATAAACTGAGTATAGTAAGCTTCTGCGTTGGAGTCAAATTCAAATAAAATTAAATTTTTTTATTATAGACGAAATTTCCAATCCACCATATGATTATAAAAAGGATAATCTATGGAATTAAATGAACTTAACTATTACTACAATAAACTTAAATTCGGAGAAGATAACTTTCATAATCTCATGAAATATAGAATTAAAAAAATTCTTATAATTTCGACCTTTTACGATGCCTATATATTCGAATACGATGCAAAACTATCAAACCAGATAGTTGGAGAATATCACTCTTTAAACCTAACGACAGTCCCCAGATTGATTAGCGTACCCACTGGCGAAGCAGCACTAAAAAAGTTAAAAGAAGAATCCTTTGATCTTGTCATTTCGACTATTAGAATAGGTGAAATGACACCTTTTGATTTAAGTGAAGAAATTCACAGGGATCATCCAAATTTACCAATACTTTTACTTTTGACAGTAAAAACAGATATCAATCTTATAGACAATAATCTGGATAAAATGGGTAATATCGAAGAAGTTTTTTTATGGAATGGGAACCCCAGACTCTTTTTAGCAATGATAAAATATGTTGAAGATAAACGGAATGCACCATATGACACAAGCAAGGGATATGTAAAT
>JAOZPU010000039.1:0-3703 GCA_029932585.1 Spirochaetia bacterium
TTAGAGGAACTTCACCATATGGACCGTTAAATTTCGAATCGATTCCAATTATTCCTGCTCTGAATTTTGAAAAGTGTTTCTCTAAATTGGACATATAATCTCCTTTAATTCTGCTACTACTGTTTCCAGTAATTTATTCTCCGTCCTGCAAATTACATCTGCGCTGTTATAGTATAAATTTTTATAAGAACTCCATATCATTGATATATCCTCTAAAATTGTAGTTCCTGGATTAACCCTGGGTCTATCAGCTGAAGTAACACGGCGAACCAATACATCAGAAGGAGTATCCAGAAGAATAATCTGTCCCGATCCTTTTAATAGATCCGTGTTCCACTCAAATCTAACAGTCCCTCCTCCAAGACCTATAACAGCATTTTTATAATTTGTAAATTTCTTACAAATAGAATACTCAAGTTCACGGAATGCTACCCACCCCTTTTCCTTAACAAGTGTATGAAATGAATAACCAAGGATTTTATCCATTTCTCTATCCAGATCATAAAATGGACGACCTAATTCCCTGGCAAGTTCGAGTCCTATAGTTGTCTTTCCGGAACCTATCATTCCGCTTAAGTATACATTCACTGCTTTTTATAAATTTCCTTTTGCAGTATTTACTATAGAAGTAATGGAAAAAGGATCCATATGCCCAGGGCTGCTGCATCCATTGGCAAGAAAAAATCGAGAATCCCCCCCCATAGCCATTCCTTCTCTGGCATTATTAATTAAATATGCAGGGGTTCTTCTGGTCATTGAAGTATTATCCAGCCCTCCCATAACACAGCCATTAAATTTATCTTTCATTTCAGAAAGGGATGGATTGCCAGAAACCCTATCCTCCCAGCTCATTATAGAAACAGGAAAGTCCAATATATCTTCTGTATAAATTGAGTGGCCATGTATATGCGCAGTATTCATAGTGCCCAGGTCCTTAACTGCATCGAAAACTTTCATTGCAAAAGGTTTCTCAAATTTAAGGAAATCTTCTCTGCTCATCTGATCGCCACTGGCAAGCACAGAAAGAAAAATACCAGCAGATCCTGCTTTTAGAGATTCTTTTGCATAGTTTATAACATTGTCTGTAACAACCGATAAAGCTTCAAGAACGGCCTCTGGTTCCTCTTTCATAAGGCGTGGAAGATGTTCTCCTACCGGACTTCTCTGGAGTTCCTGATAAGGATCAAATACGGTATCACAAAAATAGGTCTTTCCATTTAGTTCTGCATTGATAAGTTTTAAGGCTTTTAACTGCTCATTCCATTCAGAATTTTTTATATCAAATGGTTTGAATAATTTCAAATCCTCTTTAGATTTAAATTCGTATATATCCTTAGACACAGGGTAAAAATAATCGTTCATTACCTTTAGCCAGTCAAAATCATAATATTTATAATATGCAAGAACAATTTCTGCATACTTTTCACCAGGCAGGAATTGAGACCCATAATGATACCAAAGGCTAACTGGTGCTCTATCAGGCTTATCACCTTTGAGAATAGTATCTATTCTTTCAATTTTTGTCATGTGAGTTATTTCTCCTTTTCATTTTTCAGATTTTAATTCTATTTAAAATCCTTTTCCAATACTGCTGTAAACCATAATATCATCTGTAATATTGCTAATTGCAGATTTAAGATCACCTTTTTCCATAGCTCTAATAATTTCTGAATGATAAGTGCTCTCAGGAACAGGTGTTTTATTTTCATGTATCATTATCTGTACAAGCCCTCTCCAAAGTAGATCAAGTGTATTTTCCAAAGCTCTGGTTATTAAACTATTTCCAGATATACTGTTTATTGCTATATGAAACTGATTATTCAGTTTCATTTTTTCACTAACCTCATTAGTCGCAAGTCCAAGGTTTCGTACTGCATCACTTTTTACTGCAAGATCTTTAAGATTTGAGATAATATTTTTGGTAATTTTAGGGAATCCCAGTTTAAGACCTTCAATTTCGAGCATAAGCCTAAACTGTAGAGCATCACGAAGATCTTTTTCTGAAATTCGTATTATCTGGTAACCTGCTCTTGGTATATTCCGTATTATATGTGCACTGCAAAGTTCAATCAAAGCTTCACGAACAGGTGCCCTGCTTACTCCAAACATCCTTACCAGCTGGCTCTCTACCAACAGTTCATCTGCATTGAATTCGTTACTTACAATTTTTTTTAGAATTTTATCATATATTTTAGCTTTTAAACTCTGATTTTCAATAATCATATCACTAATCATATCAGTAGTCTGACCTGAAATATAAGTTCTGTCAAGATTTAGTTATTATCAACTTCCACGTAAAGCCATTTTTTAGACAAAAAACCAATAAATAGTAGCAATGCATGAAAAACCTGATACAAAGCAAAACCAATCCATGCCCCATATATACCTTTATTAAAAACAAATACAAGTAGTAGAGTTAACCCAATAATGAACACCATATTAGATGTAAATTCAGAAAACAAAACATAACGTCCCCAGCCATTTCCTCCAAAAATAATTTCAAAAGAATAACCCATAACTTCAATAAAAAAGAAAATGCCAAAGAAATAAAGAGCTTTCACTCCAATTTTTATTGTTTGAGGGTCTTTAACAAATATGCCCATAACTGTATCTGGGAAAATTAATACGGTTATTACAACAAAAGTTCCAATAATTACAGCAATGGCCTGACAGGCATAAACAATTTTTACAGCATATTCTTTTTTATTTGCACCTAAAGCATTTCCAACAAGAATGGCCGACCCTTGAGCAAATCCCCCAACAAGTGTCTTATTTATTCTAAAAAGAGAGAATATAACATGAGTTGCAGCCAGATAAACTGTTCCAATTGCACCAATTATTGAATCATAAACAAGAAAAACAGCAAGAGCAATTACATTTTGTATTGCCACAGGAATAAATATTTTAAACATATTTTTCATAACAGTAATATCCAGATTCTTAAATCCAAGAGTATTATAAATGACAAGTTTTTTCTCATAACGTATTATACTAAGCAAATAAACAATTTGAAAAAATCCTGCTAAAACTGTTCCTATAGCTGCCCCTCTAATTCCAAATGAAGGTAATCCCAACTTACCAAATATAAAAATATAGTTAAAAATAATATTTAGAATACTTCCACCAACATTAGAAATCATAATATTCCTGGTTCGGTTTATTCCTCCAAGAAAACCAGACATAGAAGTCATAATCCCGTAAAAAGGCAGAACCCATCTTAGAACAGAAATATACTGGAGAGATAAAGGAAGAAGTTCAGGATCCTTTATTAAAAAATTAAGTATAGGCTTTGCTAAAAAAGAGAATAGCATCCCAAGAAACCCCATAAAAATACCAACCACTATGCCATTATCCAAAGACTTGCCTGTCTCTAAAGCTAATTGATGCTGTTCCAACTCTCCATTAGCTGCCTTCTGCTTACCAAACCTCCTTGATGATATAGCCTGTGTTCCAATACTAACAGGCCATACAAAGGTAAACAATATTCCCGTAAATAAACCCGCCATAGCAATAGCTGCAAGATTTGCAGTTCCTAAACGCCCAACCATAACAGTATCAGCTAATTGCAGAAGATAAAAAGAAAAATTCCCTGCAAATAAGGGGAGGCCAAGGTTGATAATATTTTTAACAGGTAGTTTTGGATTCTTCATATTTGGAATATAAGTGGTGGTTATTAATTGGTCAAGACGTATGTACAACCACC
>JAOZPU010000039.1:3803-10111 GCA_029932585.1 Spirochaetia bacterium
GCAGACAACAACAGAGAACCTTATACCGGATGGCTTGAAACTGAAACAGAGCATTTTAAAATAATTTATGAAGAAAAAAGCACAAATTCTGTAATTGGAATTACTGAATTTTGTGAAGATGTATACAAATCTGTAACTACTTTTTTTGATTCGTATCCAGATAAAATTACACTGGTAGTTCATGACCGAATAGATGCTTCCAATGGATCCTATTACCCTGCCCCCCCACATATAAATATGTATGTTTCAGTTCCAACAGTACCGGAATTTGGAGCAAAAGTTGATAACTGGTTAAGATTTCTTCTAACCCATGAACTTACCCATTATGTAAATATGACTATAGAAAAAGGACTTTTTTATCAGTTATCCAGAGTTTTAGGAGAAGGTGTTTCCTCTATACCAGGAGGATTGATGCCCGGCTGGGCCATAGAAGGTATTGCAGTTAAACTTGAATCAGACTTTACAGGCGGAGGAAGGGGAAATAATCCTTTTTTTGAAATGTATTCCAGGGCTCTTATATTGGAAGATGATCTATTTTCATGGCGACAGGCAGAATACAGCTCATATAATCCTCCTTTAAGTAGAATATATATAGCAGGATATATTATAAACGATTATCTGGCCCGAACATATGGAAATGATATTTTTGTTAAAATTTACAAAGAGTACTTAAATTTCCCTCTTTTAGGTTTTAACCACTATGTAAAAAAAATTACAGGAGACCCTGTAAATAAAATATTTGAAAAGATGGAGCTTGAACTAAAAGAGAAGTATTCAAATATAAATTCAAAACCGGGAATACTAATATCCCCGAATATAGATTCTAACTATTATCTGCCAGTAATAAGCCAGAGAGAATGGATAGTTTACAGGGAGTCTGTTAATAAAGAGCCAGCTCTTGTTACAATGGATCCTATATCAAAAAAAGAAACCATCCTTGTTACTACAACTCTTTCTGACTACAACTCTTTTTCTTCTTCTGCCGATGGGAATTTTATTGCTTTTACTGCTCTTGATATTAATGGGAATAACCCTACAGGATTAAACGCAATATCCAACCTATATTTATTGGATAGAAAAAACAAAGAAATTAAAAGAATTACAACTAATGGCCATATTAAACAACCAGTAATATCTTCAAATGGAAAAAGAATTGTTGCAATACAAAAAACAGGACAAAACACAAGTTTGGTTGAAGTAGACATACACACAGGAAATACTAAACTGCTATTTGAACAAAGAGGATCTTCCATTTTTAATCCGGACTTCTCAGAGACAGGGGGAAAAATAGTTTTTACTGTCCAGGATACTTCAGGTAGAAATATTTTTATTCTTGATAATAAAAATACAATAAAATTTCTTAGTCCTGACATTCCTGGAGATAAATTTAATCCACTTTTTATGGATACTGGAAATATTGTATTTGTATCTGATATAGAAGGAACCCCTTCTCTCTATGAAATAGATATGTCAGAAGAAAAGAAATTGTCAAAGCTTTTTACGGATCCTGTGGGAATATATTCTGGACGAGTTCATAATAATGAAATTATATATTCCACCTGGTCACATAGAGGGTATACTCTAAAAAGCGCTCCTTATGTAAAACACCCCTTTATTGAAAAAGAAAATCTATTTCAAATTAGTAAAGAAAAATATATATATGAACCACCGGTAAATATTCCTAATTTAGAAAATAATAATAAATATATAGATATCCCAAAGCTTGTTGCTTTCTCGCCAATTCCATTCTATTTAAACCCAATATATGAAAGTACCCAAATATTTGGACCAGGAATAACCGGATATTTTAGATCAATTCTTGGGAAAAGTGAACTATTTACAACAATAACATTGAATACAGATTTTATGCAGCCTGGGGCTTCAGTTGATTTTACATATAACTGGGGATATGGGAGCTTTAATTACAGTTTCTTACAGGGATATTCTGAAGGTTTCAATATTTACACTGCTGTACAAACAACAAAAGAACAACTTATTTTCAATTTTCCACTTTTTAATTATCGCAATTTGGGAAGATCCGTTTATTTTAGTTTATTTACTGGATTAGTTGATAACTTATCATTAATATCAAATAAAGACTTTCCATTTTTTTCTCCACTCCCAAATTCATATTCTGAATACAGATATAATGCATTTCTTTTAGATGGATTCTCTTTTTCTTTATCCGGGCAAAAAAGTCGTGGTGATACATTTAATCCATTTAACATAAGCTCTACAACATTTTTTTATACTCCAGTATCATCTGACTTTATGAAACAATATGCTGTAAAAAGCACAAACAGTATAAATATACCTTCTCCACTAACTCATCAGGTATTTAAATTTTCAAGCAGAATTACATATTCTGATATTCCAAACCTACAATACCTGAACGAACCAAGGGGATTAAATTTTTCATCTGCCGGGAATACCACTGTACTGACTTCCGCTGAATACCTGTTTACAATGGCACGACCGGATTGGCCTATTTTTGGAGGTCTCTCTATACAGGGTATAAGTGGATCATTACATTTGGAAAAACTGTTTACAATAGAAAACTTACAAGTTACAGCAGATAAAAATTATTATGGTGGAATAGAACTAATATTTCTGGGAAATTATATTACAGCTTTTGAATCTGCAGGTATAGGTATAAATTATAGATTTGAACCAAATACCTCTTCCTTCAATTCATCAAATTTGGGTGTTTACCTATTCATTGGAACCAACAGTTTCGATTAAAATCATTGTAGGGACAGCCACCAAGGATTTACCTTGCAAACCCTTGGTGGCTGTCCATGCAAAATTATTCCAAAAAATAGATATACAGAAATGTCTTATTCCCCTGTATAATTTCTACAATAATTTCTTCTGTAATTTGATTGTTATTTTTTATTAGTTTTAATAACATCTCTGTAATACCTAAAATTGTAAATGGGAAAGATATTCCCGCCTTGTCAGCCTGTCGAAGAAGATTTTGAAGATGAATAAAATCAGGAGCATCCTTTGGCATTATACTTACCTGCACTGACACAGAAGAAGCCCCAACACCTTCTGCCAGCAGAAGCTTTGCAACATCTGTGGGAAAAAGTTTATCATTTAATACTGCATATTTTGTTTTCATATTTTTTAATTAAAAAGCTGCCCGGTTTTTCAACAGAGCAGCTGTAGAATCAAATCAATTTATTTAACTTCAAATCGACCTTTTACTTCCGGTGTAATTGAACCACCAAGATATACAACATAATCGATGAATGCATCTCTCTGCATTAGAGAAGAATCGTATACACCAACATTATTCTTAAATACCTTGTAACCATCACCACCAGAGGCAAGATAAGAGTTTGTAGCAATTACATATTCTTTTGCAGGATCAATTGGAGAACCATTGATAAGAACATCAGAAACAGTTCCTGTTGCTGTATCAATTGTAAAAGAAACACCTTCAGAAACCTGAGGCATAGCACCATGAGTTACAGCAGCCGGGGTTTGATCAAAAAGTGCAATTACGTCTGATCCTTTCATAGTAACTGTCATAACAGAGTTATCAAAAGGAAGTACTTCGTAAATAGTTCTTTTCTGAATATCACCATCAGCAATAGAAGTTCTTATACCACCACCATTCTGGAAAGCAAAATCTGCACCAAGATTCTGGGAATTTGCATACCATAACATAGAATCTGCAACCATATCACCAATTGCTGTTTCCATTTTTCTTGTGTCATCATTTAGGAAAGGAGCTGTAGCAGTACCAATTACTCCATCTAATACTGCATCTACTTTATCAACATAAGGTTGAATTAAAGCTGCAAGAGCTGCATCTTCTTTAAGTTCTTCACCAACAAAATGGTAAACTTTTGTTCCGTCATCAAGTTTTTCTCTCCACTTTACATTTATAGGATCCATTCTCCAGTCAAGACCAGTTACTTCTCCATTCATAAAGCTAAGACTTGCATTACCCACAAAAAGACCCCAATAGCCAGCCTGAACAACAGCAACATTATTACCAGTTACTTCATTTTTAACCATTACAGGTTCTTCAAGTTTAGTATGTGTGTGACCATCAATTACAAGTGCAACACCAGGAACCTGAGCTGCTATTCTCTTGGAACCCTCTGCATTATCACCGTCTTCACCATAAATACCCATGTGAACAAGGGCAATAACAATATCAGCCTGTTTTTTTAACATTGGTACAAGTTCATTTGCAACTTCTACTTCATCTCTAAACATTAAGTTTTCAATATTGGCAGGGCTACCTGTTTTTTCAGTACCGACATCCAAAAGTCCAATAATTGCAACTTTAAAATCCCCGAAGTCCTTAATCGTATAAGGAAGCACGTTATCAATATAAGAACCATCTTTATTAACAACATTTGCACATAACCATGGAAAGTCAGAATCAGCAATCTGTTTCTGCATTTGCTCAAAATTTGGATCAAACTCGTGGTTACCCATAGCAAGAGCATCGTAACCAATAAAATTGTGACCAATAATGTCTGGTTCAGCTTTAAAGAAATTCGATTCAGGTCGACCAGTATTAAGGTCTCCTGCGCTTAAAACAAGTACATTGGGATTAGCTGCTCTAACAGCATTTACATAAGTTGCCTGTGCAGGAAGTCCACCCTGTCCACCTGCAGGATAATCATAAAATGCAGAAGGATGACCGTGATAGTCATTAGTATGTAGAATAACAAGATTATGTTCTACATCCGGCATAGAGATAGGTGAGCTTGCACATCCAATAAAGACTGCAACAAGACTGATTAACATCAGTACTTTGAAAAGATTTTTCATATATGTCTCCTTTTATTTTGTTAATATTATAACATAACTATTACTTATATGTAAATAAAATTGATCCCAATCTGTTAATTTCTACCTTACTTATTTGTACTGCATCTCCATTAACGGATATTGAACGCTGAGGACATATAAATGTAGAATAACCAGTCGGATCTGTAAAATCGGTAAATATAGATGTACCATCTTTATTGTAAGGATGGTTCACAGAAATATAAAAGGTAAAAATAACAACATTATCATCATTTTTATCAATTTCAGCACTAAAATTAACAGGATTACCAAGTGTAACCAGTTTATTATCAATTTCAAGCTTAGTATAATAATTATAATTATCCAGTTTTGAAAAATAATAGGACTCTACCTGTTTAAGTTCTTCAGCAGAGAAAGATAAATCTCCATCAATATCACATTCATAAACAATCTGGGAACTGTAGAGGGGATCAAATATCCATTGTATATAAAAGCCCATAAATCCTGATTTATCAAAATAATAGTGTGTATAGGCATTAATGCTGCTGTGGGGATGAGCAAAAAGCATAACAGGCATAAAAACTATAAATAATATTAGAATTATTTTTTTTACCAAAGTGCAATTCCTCCTTTATACATGAAATATAAACCAAGAAAAATAAGAGCAAAGTTACCAGCATAATTTAGAGTTATTGTAAGAAGTTTCCTCTCTTTCTTCACCTTATCTTTCTCGACCACATCTCTCGATTTAATTGTAGAGACTGAAAGTAAATAAAGTACAATTACCATAGCAATGGTGAGTGATATAACAGAAGAAATTCCTATCCAGAAAATTCCATATACAATTGACAGCATCATTATTGTAAGAGAAAGAGGACAGGGTACAATACCAATGGACAGGCCAACCGCAAGATTCCTCTTCCAGCGACCTTTTAAACTTGTCGCCTCAGCTCCAGGCTGTAGAACCTTTACAGAATGGTGATCTTTCCCTTTTATATGCATAATTAAATATACAATTCCAAGTGTAAAAATTAACAATCCGGAAAAAAGAGTAAACCCATTTTGTACTTGTACCTGGGCCATACCCTTTACTGAAGATAAAAGAGATTGGAACAGTACTGCAAGAATAATTGCTGCAGAAGAATGGATAACAGAGACTATAACCGATAAAGAAAAAGCATCTGCCCTTGTTGTGTTATCCCTCATAAAAAATGAAATAACAATCAGTTTTCCGTGGCCGGGACCCAGGGTATGAAATATACCATAGGCTAAAGAGAAAAAAGTTATAATAAGAAAAGTTTTAAAGGTAAACCCATCCCGTAATGAATCAAGCTGATGTTTTATAAAGGTTGTTCCTTTTAACTGAACATCTTTTATAAAGGAAAACAGCCCCTCTTTTACTACCACATCCTGGGAAATATCATCAGAAGATACTGCATCAGATAGACTGGGAGAAGGTGGTGCAGGCGGGGGTGGTGGAGCCTGTGCAAATAGAGAAATCCCAATAATAGATAACAGGAAAATAAAAAACA
>JAOZPU010000039.1:10211-19616 GCA_029932585.1 Spirochaetia bacterium
AAAGAAAAGCCTCTAATAGCTAATACCATGATTCCAGTTAAGTGAAAATTCTTTATGCACATTAATAATACTATTCAAAGTACAATCCCTAATATTATTTACTTTTAAAGAAGCCATTTCTGCTGATTCAAGTGCTTTAACTGCGGATGCTCTTGAAGTTATACAAAGACAATCCCATCTTCTAATTTTTAATGATTCTACAGAAGATAAAAATAATTCAGGATCCGGAGGAGGAATTATATTATCATTTTCTGATATAAAAATACATTTTATGCCTGCTGATTCAAGCTCCAAAACCAGTTTCGGGGTATTACCATTCTGCAGCTGGTCTATAAGAACAGCTCTAAGCTTTGGAACCAGAGGAATTTCAAGCTTTTCACCGAAATCAAGATCTATTTTATCATAGTAATTAGTAAAGCTTAGTTTCTCACCCTCCAGTAATTTATAAACAACTCTATCTTTGGTAATTTCAATATACAAAAGAGATCCTGAATAATTAATTTTAAAAGATATTTCATCTAATCCGGAAGGAAGCCTGGGTGAAAAACAGAGGGATCCGCCGGAATCTCTCATGCCTGCAAACCCATAGACAACAGACATCCACGAGCCTGCCATTGATGCAGTATGAACTCCATCTTTAACATTTCCATTTAGATCCTCTAAATCTATAAGTGCAGTCTGTTTTAAATATTCCTCTGCAAGATCGAGATATCCCAGCTCAGATCCCATAATTCCCTGAATACAAGCAGACAGGGAACTATCCCCGGTTGTCAATTTTTCATAGTAATCAAAATTTCTCTTTTTCTCTGCAAGGGAGAAATATTTTCCCTGTAAGAAAAGTGCCATAACTAAATCAGCCTGTTTTATTACCTGATATCGATATATGGACAGAGGATGAAAATGCAGAAGAAGGGGATATTTATCTGAAGGAGTACCTTCAAAATCCCAAACAGGCCTGTTTAAAAAGGCATCATCCTGGGCATACAATGAAAGATTCGAATTATAGGGAATCCTAATTTTATGAGCAGCTTCTTTCCATGACTCTATCTCTTTATTAGAAATATTAAATTTAGTTATAAATTCCTTATAAAAATTATAGTTTGTAATTTCCAAATCATTTAAATATCCACTGGCATATAAAAGATTTTCCCGTGCCATTATATTTGTATAGAGATTATTATTGACCAGGGCTGTGTATTCATCCGGCCCTGTTACTTCATGTATGCAGAAAGCACCATCAAAACCAGGTATAAATTCTCCCAGGTCATACCAGAATCTTGCGGTCTCTATTAAAATTTCAAGACCACAATCTAAAAGGAATTTAATATCTCCAGTGGACTTAACATATTTATTAACACCAAAGGCAATATCAGCATTTATATGATACTGAGCAGTTCCAGCCGGAAAGTAGGCAGAAGCCTCTTCTCCATTAATTGTACGCCATGGGAAAAGGACACCTTTATGGGACAATTCTTTTGCTCTTTCCCGGGCTTTATCAATAATACTATATCTATAGGATAATAATGATTTTGCAATTTCTGGAAAAGTATAGATATAGTAGGGTAATACATAAATTTCAGTATCCCAAAAATAATGCCCCTCATATCCCAGGCCTGTAAGCCCTTTTGCAGCAATACTAACTTTTCCATTTCTACCTGTAGATTGAAGCAAATGGAAAAGATTAAACCGTAAACCTGTTTGCAAATCCTGATCCCCGGAAATTATTATATCTGATTTATCCCAGAAATCTTTAAGAAAGGATTCCTGGGCATTAAAATAATATGAAGATCCATTGTTGACCGATAGTTTAAGATCAGACAGACCAGTATTTTTTAATTCACTGTCATTTTTTACATGACTATGACAATAACAAAGATATTTAACAAAATCTAATGATCCACCCATATCCTTAAATTTGAAACTAATCCTGGCATCAGTCGAAGATAGATGATTACTAATTTCAGGTATAATTGCACTCTTAAAAGAATGATCCATTCCAGTAAAAAGAGATATTTCACTAACTTCTGTTTGATGGATAAAATACCCCAGAGTCCCCTCCAGTTTTTCATCTTTTCTAATTAGTACCTTTTCTCTCTGAACAGAACCTGTTCGGGGATCTATTATATTATCATCACTTTTTGCCCTTATATGCGAAGTATCTGAAAGAATTGAAATTATCTCAAAATCAACTTTTTTATTTGATACATTAATCTCCAAATTTTGAATTGCTGTAGAATCCTGAACCAAAGATACAAGTCTTTCTATTTTAAAATCAATTGTCGCACCGGATTTTGTTAACCATGTAAATGTTCTGGTTAAAACTCCCTTCTTGAAATCCAGTTCTCTTATATGTTTTGAGGCCTTATCTGTAGTAAGAAGCTCTCCGTCAGCATAAAAAGCAAAGCTTTTACCATCAACAAGATCAATAATGGCCTGATTATTTTTTGCATATCCGTAAGCAGATTCACCATACTCAATTGGGGAAACCTCATATAAGCCATTGATATATGTTCCCCTTTCATAGTTACTATCTGCTTCCTCCAGGTTCCCTCTGAGGCCGAGATTACCATTACCAAGTGTAAAAAGAGTTTCATATTTCCCAAGCTCTGCAACGCTAAATTTTTTCTGTATTAGTTTCCATGAATCCATTAACTATCCTCATCTTTAAGCCAAAGGAACTGATAGACATTAAGCTCTACCCTATTCTCAAATTTATTTTCAGATAAAATATCTATTGTTTTTCCTGAGAGATAAACTACTTGCTTCTGTTCTGAAAAATTAGCCAGTATTGTCAACTTATCTTTTGTATCACTGTCTTCATTTATTCGTTGAAATCCAAAAATATGATTATTATCCATATCCAGAATCCTGATGGTATTTCCAGTAAAAGCATGACAATTTTTACGAAAAGTAATTAAGCTCTTTAGTCCGGTAAAAATACGCTTTGAAAAGTGACTGGTATTATCAGATGGTTCTTCAAATGGCATTCTGTGAACCCACCTGCTATCGTCCTTGTATTCAGAATTATCACTATATCTGTAGTTGTTTAATTGTCCGGTTTCGTCTCCCATATATATAAGAGGATAACCACTCATAGACAGAATAATTCCATAAAGCAGTAAAATTCGTTTAATAGACAGATCCACCTCTATTTCTGTTTCATAGAGTATAGCTTTCTCCAGCCCGGCCAAAGATGCCAGTGTTCCGGATATTCTTAAGTCGCCTGTATGCATATTTTCCTGAAAAGGTAATCCTTTGGCAAAACTACCTTCAAATTTTCCAGTATAAAATTCATTAAGAAAATGTCTGTGCCCGGAAGGATCTATTCCAATATCCCATGCATCCTGGTCTGAAAAAGTCCATCCAATATCATCATGGCATCGTATATAGTTTATCCAATTACAGCCCTTAGGCAAAGAGCTGTATCTTTCCATAGACTTTTGTAAAAGGTTTGTTTTCCTGGTAGCCAGAGATTCCCATAAAGTTGCCATTAATAGAGGGTTATATGAAAGTTCACACTCTCCAGTAGATATGTACTTTTTAATTTCATCCGGATGAACAATTGCTTCAGACAAAAAAAGAACATCAGGAAAAGCTACATTCATAATAGCTTTAAATGCTTTTATTATGGTATGAACCCCGGGCAAATTTTCACAACTGCTTCCTTTCTGTTTCCATATAAAAGCAGGGGCATCAAAACGCAGAACCTTTACACCAAGATTTGCAAGAAAAAACATCTCTTTCATCATCTGTAGAAATACTTCCGGATTACTGTAGTTTAAATCCCACTGATAACTGTTAAATGTTGTCCAGACCCAGCTCTGTATACTTTCATCAAATGTAAATGAACCTTTTCTGACTTCAGGAAATATATCCCGTAAATAGGGAGAGTATTCTTCCAACTCCTTCTTTTCTTTAAATATATAATAATAATTTTGGTATTTAATATCCCCGGATTTTGCTTTTTTAGCCCATTCATGCTGATTCGATGTATGATTCAGTATAAAATCCAATACCAAATTTATTCCATTTAGATCAAATTCTTCTATAAGCTCTCTAAGATCATTCATTGTACCAAATCGTTTCGCAATATGCCTGTAGCTGGAAACTGCATAGCCTCCATCAGTTTCTCCGGATGGTGTTTTAAATAGGGGCATAAGATGCACAAATGTAATTCCTAGTTCTTTTAAATACGGAATACGTTTTTTTATATCCTTTAATTTCCCTGCAAATAAATCCACATAAAAGACTGCACCTACTTCTTTTTGAGATCCTGAATGGATATTTCCGGAAGTATAAGAATTCCTAATCCCCCCCTGAGCTGCAGATCTTTTGAGATACATTTTACAACTTTCTTTTACAATATCTTCAATATGATATACAAAATCTGGTCTATTCCCATATAATTTACTTAAATGCTCAATCATAGAAGGCAAATTAATTTTCAGATGACTATAAAAGTCAGCATATTCTGGCTTTTTTCTGTAAGGATTTAAAACATTTTTTTCTATGCGGTTCAATAGTTCAGTATTGGAAAATGTCATTAAATTCAGTACCTCTAATTAAAAAATAGGACATCTGTATGATATTATCATACAGATGCCGAAACAGGATTCTCATGGACATAAAAAACTATTTTCTACAATTATTATCCTTTGACAGATCCTGCCATGAGCCCACGAACAAAGAATCGCTGCAATCCGAAAAATACAGCCAGAGGAAGAATCATACTTAAGAAAGCTCCGGAGGTAAGCAGGTGCCAATCCTGTCCTTTTTCTCCAACCATTGCTGCTAAAGCACTTGTTACAACCCGGTTTTTGTCCCCTAAAAATACCAGGGCTACAAGATAATCATTCCAAACCCAGAGAAACTGAAAGATGGCAAAACTAGCCAGTGCTGGAATTGATAAAGGAAGAACCAGCCGAACAAAACTGACAAAAGGAGTCGCTCCGTCCAGATAGGCAGATTCAAAAATATCCCGGGGAATAGTACTAATATAATTGTAAAGAAGGTAAACAGCCAGGGGCAACCCAAAACTGGTATGGGCTAACCACATTCCTACAAAGGTACCATTAAGCCCCCAGTGGGTAAAATCCCTTAAAATAGGGATCAAAGCAATCTGCAAAGGTACTACAAGGAGAGCAACTACCATAATAAAAAGAGGCCTCCGTCCAGGGAATTCCATCCAGGCAAAAGCATAGGCTGCGAAAGCTGCAATTAGAATGGGGATAATTGTTGCAGGAATGGCAACGGCAATGGAATTTAAGACGGCATCGGAGAAGTTATTTCCCTGCCGGGAAATGACATTCCCCTGGGCATCAGTAAATTCTACTGTCCCACCGGAAAGGACGTCACGGTAATTTTGAAGTGTAAGATTGGCACCGAAACCAACCCATTTTTCCTTATAGATTTCAATTGTTCGGGATCGTTTATTTCCAATCCATCTTATAGTACTTTCATCTTCCATAAGGATTCCCTGCCGCCACTCTTCAAAAGAAGCTGTTTTCCCCTTAATGGATATAGGAGCATTGGGATCCGTATTCTTAGGAAGCTCAAATGTTTCGGCCATTACAAGAGCCTTATGGGGCAAAACAGACCACCAACCTGACCCATAAATATCCCTGGAATCCCGAAAAGAGGTAACAAATACACCCAATGTAGGGACGGTCCAACCTACTACGATTACAATCAGGACAATGGCTATAATAAATCTTGCCGGTGTAAATTCCTTTTTTTCAATTTTGCTCATTTTAACACCTTCCTTTCCCTGAATTGCCTAAGGTTATATGCAAGAACAGGTACTATAACCACTAACAGAACCACCGCAATGGCCGAAGCCTGACCTGAATTACCATAGGTAAACTGTCGCAGATAAAACTCGTTAGCAATAACATTGGTACCAAAATTTCCACCTGTCATAACTCTAACAATATCAAACAATTTAAGACTAAAAATCAGTATTGTCGTAGTTACGGTTATAAGCGTGGGCATAATACTGGGTATTGTAATTGAAAAAAATATTCTAATACTATTAGCTCCGTCTACCCTTGCTGCTTCATTAAGCTCATTGGGAATTGATTTAATGGCAGAGGAAATAATGACCATGGCATACCCGGTCTGAAGCCATACCATAATTATAATTAGCAAAAAATTGTTCCAGAATGGTATAAGCAGCCAGGCCTGAGCTTTCCCCCCAAAGGCGGTAACAAGAGCATTCAATAACCCTATTTCAACGATATTAGGGCCTTCGCCTTTGTAAGCGTACATAAATTTCCAGATAACACCTGCACCTACAAAAGATATTGCCATGGGCATAAAAATAAGGGATTTAACAAGTTTCTCCCGGTTGCTTTTATCAGCAAGCACAGCTATGATCAATCCAAGAATAACACAGGCGGAAGTACCAAATATCATCCAAAGAAGATTATTTCTAAAACTTTCCAGCATGATTGGATCAGAAAAAGCAAATTTATAGTTATCCAGGAAAACAAACTCCTTTCCATTTGGCCCCATAAAGCTTAACCTTAAAGATCTTAGTGTAGGTAGTACAAGAGCCCAGAAAAGCAGAAGTACTGCGGGGCCTGCGAAGACAAAGGCTACTGACATAGATCGTATCTTCCGGGGCATAGACTGGGCAACCGCATTAAGAACATAAAAAAGCAGGGCTACGGATCCAAGCCCCCAGATAACTGCAAATAGGGTCATAAGGATTTTCATCCCCTGCATGTTCTGTAATAAAATGAAACCTCCAACAAGTACCGCTCCTGTTAATACCACAAAAGCAGCAAGTGGGAGAGGGCGCCAGTCAGGTTCAATACTCTGGCTCATAATAGCCTCCTTTTAAAAGAGTTTTTTAAATAAATATTTAATATAAACATAGAACAGAAGCGGAAGATCCGCTTCTGTTCCCTGAAATTATCTTAAATAATCCAAATATTGCAGCTTATTGTGGCCATGAAGAATCAATAGCCTTTAGTGTCTTATCCAGATTTTTTGCACCAGAGACATAGGCAGTCATTTCTTTCCAGAAAGAACCTGCTCCTACTGCACCAGGCATAAGATCTGAACCGTCAAAACGAACACTGGTAGCGTTCTGAATAATTTCAGCAACCTTCTGATCTACTACATTGGTATACCAGCTAAGCTGAGAATCTTTGTGAGGAGAAATAGCTCCACCGGCTTTTACCCAACCTTCCACAGAAGCACCAGTTGCAAAATACTGCATTACCATCCGAACTTCAGGACGATCGTTGAACATAGCGTAAATATCTCCAGCAACCAGTACAGGTCGGCCTAAAGAAGGGTCTACACTGGGAAGGTAAAAGAAGTCGTAATCTTCTCCGGCAACCAGGTTGTCAGGGAAAAAGCTTGTGATAAAGTTACCCTGTTTATGCAGCCAGGCCTTAGGAGGATTCTCAAACATTACCTTAGGAGCATCACCAAAACTAGTTGTAGTAATACCTTTACGGCCTCCGTAAACCATGCCATCTGTAAACCAGACATCCGTAACGGTTTTAAGAGCCTTTCGTACCTCAGGGGAATCAAATTTCAACTCTCCATTAACCCAACGGTCATAATCCTCGAGGCTGCCGGTTCGAAGCATCATCTCTTCGACCCAGTCGGTCATGGCCCAGCCAGTAGCAGCACCGGATTCAATACCCACTGCCCATGGAGTATCCCCATCAGACATTATAGTTTTCTCCAGGGTTACAAGTTCTTCCCATGTTGTGGGAACTTCATATCCTGCAGCATCAAAGGCTTTCTTGTTATACCAAACAAGAGACTTAGCGTTTACACGGCCCCAGACTCCGGCCATGATGTCTCCACCAGGAGCCTTCATAGTAGCCATATCCAGCCAACTTTGAATATAGTTGGATTTAACTTTGCCCATATCCAGAGCTTTATTCAAATCGATAACATACCCTTTATCAACAAAATTCCTGAGAAGCCCGGGCTGGGGAAAGTCAACGATATCAGGAGGGTTTCCTCCTTCGATACTTATACCAATGGATGCTTCAAATTCCTTGGAACCTTCATACTGAATATCAATCCCGGTCATTTCTTCGAAAGACTTAACCGATTGATCAAACTTAATGGCATCATTATCCGTGAATGGTCCGGACATTGTAACCACTGTACCCCTAACTGCTGCATAAGCATCATCTGCTGTTGCAGCGGCTGGAGTCTTTTGTTCCTTATCTCCACCTGCAAAAACCAGGGTTGAAACAAACACCAGTAAGAGCACAAAGACAAACGACTTGATAATTTTTTTCATTTTCCTCTCCTTGAAATTTTTATATAATAAACCACTTTAAGCGGAATATCGCTCAATAATTTTAAGCTGATAGCTTATATGCTTAACTGCAGTATCATGATCTTTCATATGTGCAACAAGAAGTTCCACTGCTGTCTGTCCCGACTGATCCAGGGACTGATTTATAGTTGTAATTCCCATATAATCTGCAAGATCAATATCATCAAAACCTATAACTGCCACATCTTCCGGCACTTTAAGCTCCAATTCCCTGGCGGCTTTAATTACCCCAACAGCCTGAAGATCAGATGCAGCAAAAAAAACATCGGGTTTAACGGATTTAGATAATATATTTTTGACACCATCAACTGAAAAATTCATACCATACTCATGAAACGAAACACTACTGTCCGGCAAATTGAATCCATTCTCTGATAAAGCTTCTTTATATCCATTAAATCGTTCTTCAGTAGCGTGGAGGGAATATGCTGGCTGCCCCCCCTCACCTATAAAACCAAAAGATTTATAACCCTTTGATATAAGATATTCAGCAGCTAGTCTTCCACCTGCAATATTATCAATTTCAATACTTGATACAGATGGATGGGAGATCTCAATCATTACAACAGGAAGATCATATTCTTTAAAAAGTCGTATTTCCTCTTCTTTAACTGGCAGAGCAAGTATTATCAAACCATCAATTCTATTTGAAACAGGAAGCATGGACAGATACCCTGAAAGCTGATCTTCACTGGCTACTGAATAAGTAATAAGTTCGTAATCGGTAATACTAAGAGCACCGGCAATACTTCTAATTCTTTGTACAAAGGAGGGAGCTGTGGAAAAAGGAGAAAGAATTCCTATTCGCTTAAAGTCTTTCCTTGCTCTTGCACTGGCTTCAGCCTTGGGAACAAAGTCAAGTTCCTGCATGGCTGCTACTATTTTTTTTCGGGATGTATCTGCAACCTGACCTGGTGAGTTCAAAACTCTCGAAACAGTTGTAATACTTACACCTGCAAGAGAAGCCACATCATAAATGGTTGCTTTTTTTGCCAAAACCGTCCTCTTTACACAAATACTATTGCTATGAAAGTGCTTTCATGTTACTACTTTCATAGAATAGAACAGGCGGATAGATCTGTCAAGGGAAA
>JAOZPU010000178.1 GCA_029932585.1 Spirochaetia bacterium
CCCGTGCTATGTTTTTTTACACCTTCATGCATTTAAATGGTAATTGCATATTTCTGTAAAAACTATCGCCATCAATAGAAACAACGAATTAATCTTTTCAAGATGATTCCAGCTAAGTATATTGGCATGTTTTCTTTTGCCTGATTTATTGCCAGAGTAGATGAGAAAACATTCTTTAGGGGTTATGCCGCTTAAAGACTGATACTTAATTAAACCTTTAAAAAAATCACTACCTATTGTTTCACCCGATTTTATTTCTATAGGAATAAGTTTCGGTGGTTTATCAATAATTAAATCGACTTCATTGCCAGTTTTATCTCTGTAAAAAAAAGCATCCGGTTGGTTCCCTGAATGTAGAGTTGATTTATAATACTCAGCAATGATAAAATTCTCAAATAAATTTCCCCTTAGATTAAATGAGTATAAAGCCTCTTTGCTTCTAATTCGTAATAATGAGGCGGCTAACCCTGTGTCATAGAAATAAAGTTTAGATTGCTTAATTACTCGTTTATTAAGATTTTCATAGTGAGGGTTAAGAAGGAAAATAATAAAACTAGCTTCCAATACTGATATCCATGATTTAACGGTTTTATGATCTATTCCCAGATCATTTGCAATAGATGAATAATTAAGTATCTGTCCTACACGTCCGGCACAAAGTTGAAGAAAGCGTCTGAAGATATTCAAATTACCAATATTTTTTAAACTTCTTACATCACGTTCAATATATGTTTGTATATAACCTGGATAATAATCACCAGGTTCAATATCTCTGTCATATAGTGCAGGGTACATACCTTTAAAAATAAAATCATAGACATCATTTTTCCAATATTTTGTGTCTCTTAGTTCAGACAGTGAAAATGGAAAAAGATTTACTATTCCAACTCTTCCAGCGAGGGTTTGAGAAATTTTCTCCATTAGAAGAAAGTTTTGACTACCTGATAAAATAATTTTTCCCATATTATTGGATTTATCTACAAAAGCCTGTAGAAATGAAAAAAGAGTGGGAACATTTTGTGCTTCATCAATTATAATACCCGATTTGGCATAATGGTTTAGGAACCCTAGGATATCTTCCTGTACTTCCATTCGCTCATCTGGGTTTTCCAGGTTGAAATAGGTGTATTTGGGAAAAAGTGTTCTCGCTAATGTTGTTTTTCCTGATTGCCTTGGACCTGTTATAGATATAATGGGGAATTTATTTATGATTTTTTGAATGTATACACCTATTTGTCTCTGTATCATAATTTATTTTAAATGAATAACTGTACAATGTCAATCCAAATTGGGAATGCAATTCCCAATTTGGATTGACATTTGTATTTTCCCCTCTTTACATAATCAAAAATAGAGTTTAGGAATATATAGATGAAAACAAGAACATTTATTTCAACCGGACATTTAATAGATTCTGGTATTATGTCCGAAATATTTAATACCATTATGAATGAGGGTGCTGATTATGAGGTTACCTCTTTTAATATTGGTAAGAGAAAAAGTGAAAAATCCCGGCTGGAGTTAATACTTAAGTGTAAGGATATTGAAGAGCTTGAAATCCTTTCAGGAAGGCTTACTTCTTTAGGTGCATACGAGAAGGGTGCTATAGAATCAGTATTTAAATCTGCAGAAAAAGACAGTAATGTACCAGAGGATTTTTATTCAACATCAAATCACCGGACAGAGATTTTTTTGAATGGGAAATGGGCGAATGTAGGTTCCCAGAGAATGGATGCAGTTATTGTTTTATCGGAGTCTGAACCTGTGTGTGTCAAGTTAAGAGATGTTCGAAAAGGAGATCTTGTGCTTTGCGGTTCTGAATCTGTTCGTGTTTTTCCACCGGTTTCAGATATAAGAGATTCCGGATTCGGTTTTATGTCAAATGATGTTTCTTCAGAAAGAAGTGATAATATTGCAGTAATAAAAATAGCTGATGAACTTAAGTTGTTAAAAAAAGAGGGCAAAAAAGCTATTGTTGTAGCAGGCCCTGTTGTTATACATACAGGTGGTGGAAGTGCCCTTGCAGGGTTGGTAAGAGATGGCTGGATTCATGGTCTTCTTGGCGGTAATGCTATTGCTGTTCATGACATTGAATCCTGCTTTTATGGTACCTCCTTAGGTGTTGATCTGGAGACAGGGAAACAGGCTGTTGGCGGACATTTTCATCATATGCGTGCAATAAACAGAATAAATCATTACGGTTCCATTAAAAATACTGTAGAAGCAGGTGCATTAAAGTGTGGGCTGATGTATGAGATTGTTAAGGCAGATATACCCTATAGCCTGGCTGGTTCTATAAGAGATGATGGTCCTCTACCTGAAACAGAAATGGATATGATAAAAGCACAGGCAGCTTATTCTGAGATAATAAAAGATACAGATATGATTATAATGCTTTCTACAATGCTTCATTCGATTGGTACAGGAAATATGACCCCTTCCTGGGTAAAAACAGTATGTGTTGATATAAACCCATCTGTTGTAACCAAACTTTCTGACAGGGGAACAAGCCAGGCCGTAGGTATTGTCAGTGATGTTGGATTGTTTTTAAGGGCATTGGCCTCAAAACTGGGAGTAGAATACTAGTATAATGAATTATGATGATTCTGACCCTGATGCATGGTTTAACCTTAGGGATACTTATGCTGAACTGGGGCTTACTGATGAAGCTGAAGCAGCTGACATAAGGTATCGGCGGCTGATCAGGAATTAATAATTTATTTTCCTTCTACTCAAAGTTTTCAAATCCATCAATAATATCCAGGTAGACACCATCAAAACCTGCATCGATAATTTTTTTCAGGTATGAATCATTATTTCCAAAAATTATATTCTTCCAATCCTGTGCCCAGTATCTTACTACATAGTTTCCTGCCCAGTTAGGGTTTTCTTTATTCAGCCAGACCGGGGTTCCTGTTTTCCAGCTGTTATTCCAATAGTACCGGTAGTCTTCTGCTTCACCTATACTCATATAGGCAATTACAAGTCGTGTTTCACCGGAATTTTTATTCCTTAGCTGACCAATTTCATCTGAAGTATATGCTTCTTCATTGTGATATAGATCCATTATTATGACATCGTAGTTCGTCCCTGAAACATCATCTATAAAATCACTTTTTTCTGAATAATTTTCACTATTTATCAGGTAGAGAAAGTTTTTAGCTAGAGAAATATCATCAATATCAACAGTGTTTTCATTATATATTGTAGTGGGATAGGCTGGAATATTATTTAAATCTCTATGATCTGCAGCAAAAGAGATAAAATTATTATCAACATTATTATAGGTGTATGAATTATCCATTTTTGTATGATCCCAGCAATAATCTGTTGCAAGAACTTCTACATTATTAGCTTCACATATCTGGCAAAGGGCAAGTAGATGATCCCTTTCTTCATCCGGAGTTTGCTGATCATCACTATAGTACCCATAGAACATGCTTTCTCTTCCGGTTGCATCAATGGCATTTATATAGGCAGTATTAGGGGTTCCATTACCCTCTCCTGTATTAGTTATAAGTTCCTGGCCGTTTTGGGGGATAATTATAAAGTCAGAATCAATGTTTTTTGCATATGTACTTAAATCAATTACAAAATTTCTCATTTCCTGTCTGAAATTCAGATTAGGAAGAGGTTGTGTGGTCTGACATGATATAAATATTAAACTAGTAAAAATCAAGAAAATTATAAAACCAAATATTTTTTTCATACCTTACACCCTGCACAAATGCCAGCTGCTTTTATCTGAAGGGCCATCTTTTTAATAGGGTTAACTATTTCTGAATTCTCCAGACCATTCAAAACATCATAAAACAAATTCCAACCTTCTCTATCCTTTATATACGCTTTTTGCAGAAGATCTTCTTTCCCGTATGCAAAATTTATGGATTTCCCAAGACGTTCAAAACTTTGGAGCATGAAATCTGAGGCTAACTGGCTATTCCCAGTTTCAAAAAGATCTGCTGCTTTCATGCAATATCGCAATAATACTGTTGTTATAGGAATTTTACTTACAAAACATCCAGTAAAGGGATCAATAGTTTGTTTTATATCAGAAATATTATCAGATAGAATTTCTGTATATCTGGAAAAATAGAGAGTTCTTATAAAGTCACCTATCATATTACCTGCAGATGCTGCTTTCATTGCATCCCCTGCAAAAGCTTCTTTGTCATGTCTCATAATTAGTCCATCTTCATGAAGGTACGCCAGGCCTGTAGAGTGGTTTCCCAGTACAGACAGAAGGTATGCCTGGTCTTCTGCCCTTCCAATAAACCCAGGTGTAAATGGTCTGTGTTTTCGTAAAGCTTTTACAAGTATTCCATTTGTGCCACCTGTAACATGAATTCTTTGAATGCAGGAAGTTTTTCCATCTATACTATTTTCACCATATCTGGTTGCCAGTTCCGAACCTGTTGAGAGCCCCATCATAAGTTTGCTGTAAAAGAATCTTTCTTCCAGTTTTAGATCCTGCCTGTTGTCAAACTCAACATCCGGTGTAAACAAACCTTTGTGTATATCTTTCTCATTTACCAGAGCACCTGCAATCATTCCCAGATCAATTGTTTTACCAAAAGAATCAATTCCCTGGGCTCCCCAAAGTGGTGTCTTATAGTGTTCAAATGCACTTTTCCCAGACTGTTCTTTTAACTCTTTTTCGGGGAATATCTGATCCAGATCTATTTTAAAAGTAGCAATTTTATCAGTATCGATTAAAATACTCCAGAAAGCTGTTATTGCTTTTAAAAATGAATAATGCCTTCCGTATTCACCATCAACACCAAAGACTGTTTTAAGAAGTTCTTCCCCTTTATTGTTATTCATAATTTCAGCAACTGGAAGAAAAATTTCATCTATTATTTTTTCTGTATCTTCCTCTGTAAAAATATAGATATCCAGATGTTCAAAACTTCCGTATTTATCCAGTTCCTCTTTTATATATTTCTTTGCAATTTTTTGAAGTCCTTTGTGAGTTACAGAAGCCGAAAGTATACATGTCAGCTTTTGGTCAGAATCCATATTTCCTGTTTTTTTCTCGTAAACAGCTGTGTTATTCAACCCATTTAATCCGTATAATATTTCATTTGCCTCGGGTTTTGTACCAATTTGTATTGGATGATCATAATAGAAAGCCTGTTTTTCTCTTGCAGCAAGGTTAATTCCTTTTACCAATTCTTCTGAATATCCTAATGAATTTAAATTAGTTTTTTTATCCGGTATTGTAAGGAGAATATTTGAGGTAAATATCATCTGTTTCCCTGGATCTGTAATAGGAGATTGATTAAGAGACTTTATTTTTACTGTTCGTCTTTGTCTTAATTCTACAGATCTTTGGTCTTTATTTACAAATACATTTTCTGCCTCAGGGAAGAAAACAGACCATATGGCATCAATTGATTCCAATGATGAAAAATTAGTATTACTTTCTGAATATTTGCTTAATTTTAATAGCCGGGAAGCAAAATCGGTATCATTTTTTACCCGGTTATCAATCTCAGCTGATATTAGTCCTAAGCTTCCTGTAAAAAATTGTGCAAGGGATGCGTAGGTTTTATTTTTCTCCATTTTTTTAAGATAGTCTTTTGCACGGGTAAACTCAGGATGATCCCTTCCGCATAGTAATATTAGAAAAGAGGAGTTAAGTGATTGACATATATCATTTCTATTCTTTGCAT
>JAOZPU010000179.1 GCA_029932585.1 Spirochaetia bacterium
GCTTCCCAGTTCACGAAAGACAGTCTCTGCATATTCAGAAAAATACTGTGCAGTTTCTCTATTTCTCCATCCCCCTCTATCTTCCAGAGCCTGAGGAAGATCCCAGTGATATAGAGTGACACAGGGTTCAATACCAGCCCCTAGAAGTTCGTCGCAAAGATTTTTATAATATTCTATTCCAGAATTATTAATTTCTCCAAAACCCTTAGGATAAATTCTGGACCAGGAAATTGAAAAGCGATAGGATTTTATTCCAAGTTTCTTCATTAATTTAACATCATCTTTGTATCGATGATACTGATCACAAGCCACATCACCATTATGACTATGCAAAACTTTACCTTTTGTCTTTGAAAAAGTATCCCAAATACTTAAACCACGACCATCTTCATCAAATGCACCTTCGACCTGATAACTGGCTGTTGCTGTTCCCCAAATAAAATCTGCTGGAAATTTTTCAATATTATTCATTAATATCTCCTGGTAAGTTGTATAAAACAACCAACTATTATTTTAGTGTAACAGAAGAAATAAACTTTGTTAAGCCTTTTATCAGAAGACAGTATCAAGAAGACTGGATTAAAGGTTATCCTTAGAGTAATCTTTGAAATCTATATCAGCATAACGGAGATAATATGTACTTTCTGTATAGTATAACTGCTCTAGCACTACTAATTTCTTTTAATATTAATAAAAACAAAACAATTAAAGCAATTAAAATGGCCTATAAAAAACTTGCTAAAATTTCACCTGCATTTTTAGGTCTTATTATTCTAATTTCTATTGTTCTTTACCTGGTGCCGGAAGAACTAATTTCCGAATCTCTTGGAAATAATAATAATTTTTTCTCTATTCTATTAGCCTCTTTTATTGGTTCTATAACTCTCCTGCCAGGACCTATTGCCTATCCTCTGGGAGCAGTACTATTGAAGGAGGGAGTAACATATATGGTTCTTTCAGCATTTACAACTACTTTAATGATGGTTGGGATTCTTACCTTTCCCATAGAAAAAGCATATTTTGGAACAAAGGTAACTATTGCAAGGAATGCCCTAAGCTTCTTAATTGCCATTATTGCAGCAATAATAATAGGTCTTTTCTTTGGAGAAATATTATGAAAAATAAACTTATAAAAACCGGGGCAGTACTACTTTATATTATTTTTGTAACATTGTCTTTTATTTTTGGCTATAACCCTGGAAAGCAAATTGGCCTAAATTTCGCCTCCTTTACCATGGAGATGATTAAACTACTGCCCTTTGTATTTATTTTAATTGGTCTTTTTGATGTATGGGTAAAAAAAGAATTTATAGAAAAACATCTTGGCAAAAACTCTAATCCATTAAGCTACCTCTGGGCAATACTGCTGGCAGGACCAATTGCAGGTGGTTTAATTGCAGCCTTTCCTGTTGCCTATTCTCTGTTTCAAAAAGGAGCAAAAATGAGTGTAATTTTTACATTTATCAGTGCTGCTGCGGTATGCAGGATACCCATGACCCTATTTGAGGCTTCTTTTTTAGGAATAAAATTCACTCTTGTTCGACTACTTGTTTCACTACCCCTTGTTATAATAAGTTCTATTTTAGTAGGGAATTTTTTGGAAAAGAAAGATTACAAAATTATGAAAGGTTAAATATTCATATCCTGGTTGACAAAAATAGAAGTTCGAATACTATTACACCATGAAACTTGTTTGTGGTATTGATGAAGCCGGGAGAGGTCCCATTGCTGGCCCTGTGACAGCCGGAGCTGTAATTTTGCCATCTGATTTTCCATATGAAATTTTAAATGATTCAAAATTATTAAGTGAAAAAAAACGGAAATATGCTACAGAAATTATTCTAGAAAATGCTATAGCATATGGAATTGGCTGGGTTTGGCCATCTGAAATTGATGATATTAATATACATAATGCATCTCTACTGGCAATGAAACGTGCTTATACACAATTTCATATTAAAGCTGATTTTGCACTAATTGATGGTAAATTTATACCTGATATTGATGTAAAATCTGAGGCTATTGTAAAAGGTGATTTAAAAATTAGAGAGATCCAGGCAGCTTCAATTTTAGCAAAAACAGCAAGAGATAGATGGATGATAAGATATTCATGGATTGATAACAGATATGGATTTGAAAAACATAAAGGATACCCAACAAAATATCATAGACAACAATGCAGGGAATATGGAATATCTTATATACACAGAAAAAGCTTTAAAATTCTATAAAAAAGACTGAAGACTAAGGCAGATTCCACCAGTCTTCAGTACAAATAGTAAAATATTACCTTCTCTTTTTGTTTCTAACAATAAAATCTGATGCCTTCTGAAAAGAATCAATAAATTCCTCAATATCTTCTTCAAAAACCATTACAGAATGTCTTTCAAAACCCTCTTCACCATGTTTTTTACTTTCTACAATATTTAGAAACAGATCACCATGCCTGTTCTCTTTTACATTAAAAAAATAGGTTCGCTTATCAGAGTTTGCTCTGGTAGAAAATACTTCACCTCTTAATCCCATAATAACATCCCGCTTCATATTAAATTTTTCATGTGGATACTACTCCATCACTTACTAAGTTGCAATATCAAAAGCCAATTGTGATGTGATTATTTAACATAGAATCTATGTTAAAAATAACAATAGAGTAATTAAAATTACTATTAAATCTAATATAATTGGTAATATCATAATTTTTACATATCTACTTGACGTGGATTATGATATTTAGTATATATATTAGACCAAAACATAAGGGTAAGTTACTCAAATGTTTCGATGCGTCTGTCGTATAATGGTATTACCCCAGCCTTCCAAGCTGATGACGTCAGTTCGATTCTGATCAGACGCTTAAAAACCGTTAGTGTTTACACTAACGGTTTTTTTTATCTGAACTTTTTAAACGTTATACCCCATTCAGGACCAATACCTATATTATAAGTTTCTGAAAAGTTCCTCTGGTGCAGGCCAACAGCTACATTTAACAGTGAATTTACGTATAACAGAGGCTCTCCCATTTCAACAGAGCCAAAAGAGCGTACATAAGGGATAATGCCTCTATAACGTTGTTCCCCTTTATGAGTTACGACTACTTCCAATTCATCATTTAAGCTAAAACCAGCATCTTCAAACATTTCACCATTTACATTTGTCCATAGATGTCCAAAACGTATATCCAAAACTTCTACAGTACCTTCAATTAATCCAGCAGAAACTTTTGCAACTTCAATTTCAATCTCAACAATATCTTCTACTTTGAGTAAAGAACCAACACCTTCAAAATCAATAACACCGGAAGCTAATCTGGCTCCGGTATAGGCATAAACATCTCTACCATGAAAGGTATGAGAACCTTCTGAACCTTTTAATCTATTAACTGATTCATCAATTTCTCTTACCTTTGCAATACCATATTTATTTTTTATATGAGTCAAAGTTCCATTATCAGGAGTAACAATGTAATGTCCTGTTTTTGTTTCAGCTACAACTGATTTACGAAGTGTTCCTACTCCAGGGTCAACTACAGAAACAAAAACAGTCCCTACAGGCCAGTATTTAACTGTCTGGAACAACCTGTAAGAACCCTCAAGCACCTGAAATGGTGTTATACCATGAGTTAGATTATAAATTTCCAAATTCCTGTCTACAGCTTTGGAAACTCCATACATAGCACTAACTGCACCATCATCCAGTCCAAAATCACTCTGCAGAACTAATATATTGTTCATAATCTACCAGATTCAATAATTCTTTGAAGAAACTGTTTTGTACGGAGATTTTCCGGTTTTGAGAAAAGATCTTTAGGAGGAGCTTCTTCCAGAATTTTACCTCCATCAAGAAAACAAACCCTGTCGGCAACATCTTTTGCAAAACCCATTTCATGAGTTACAATAAGCATTGTCATACCCTGATTTCGCAGGTCTTTTATTACAGACAAAACATCACCAATAAGTTCAGGATCCAGTGCAGCGGTAACTTCATCCAGTAAAAGAATATCCGGTTTATTAGCCATAGCTCTTACTATTGCAACCCTCTGCTGCTGTCCACCTGAAAGCTGCTCAGGATAGGAGTCTGCGAAACCATCGAGTCCAAATAGTGAGAGGAGTTCTTTACCATGAGCTTCACTCTCCTCTTTTTCTCTTCTATGAACCTTTTTTGGTGCTAAAGTAATATTATCTATAACAGACATATGTGGAAAAAGATTGTAAGCTTGAAAAACAATACCGATTCGCTTGTATAGATCCTTCATATTAAATTCAGGATCGTGAATTGATACTCCATCCAGTTTAATACTACCTTCGTTAAATGAAACAAGATCATTTACACAGCGCAGGAGAGTTGATTTCCCGGATCCTGAAGAACCAATAAGACAGACAACCTCATGATTCGCAACCTTCAAATCAACATTATCCAGGACAAGATTGTCACCATAGTACTTTGTCAGATGTTCAATTTCTATTTTGTACATCTATGAAGCTCCCTGTAACCGGCGTTCCCGGTCTTTTTTGGTAATATAATCCGTTAATCTGGCCAATGGAATTGTTGCAACAAGAAAAAGTGCGGCTGCAGCAATTAAAGATGAATAGTTGAAAGTTCTTGCTGTATAAATTTGAGCTTCACGAACAGCGTCACGAACACCAAGAACACTTAGTAGAGCCACATCTTTCTGAAGTGCGACTGCAAGATTTAATAGAGAGGGAAAAACATTTCTTACAGCCTGGGGAAGAATGCAGTAAAAAAGAGTTTGAACCTGTGAAAGGCCAAGTGCTTTTGCAGCTAACTGCTGACCTGTGTGAACAGACTCAATTCCAGACCTGTAAACTTCTGCAGCATATGCTGAGTAACTGGATATCATTGCCAAAGCTCCCCAGAAAATACTGCTTTTGGGTAATCCAGGTATCTGCAGGGCAGGCATACCAAAACCAAATAGCAGTACCAGAAGCAATGATGGGAGGCCACGAAGTAAATCTATATAAACAATTGAAAATACTTTTAATGGAGCAAACCATGGGCCGTTAAGAGATCTAAAAATTGCCAGAACAAGAGCCCATACTGCAATTACAACAAGAGCAATAATCCACACAGCCATATTAATGCCAAAACCATGAAGAACCTTCGGGAAAACTTCAATAATTACATCAAGATTAAAAAACTGGTTCTTAATCCGGGGCCATTGGCTTGAACTTATAACTACAGAACGAATAACTAAGATAACAATTAAAACGGTACCTACACTAATAAGAGTAGGAAGATACTTCTCCCTGACACTTAGAGCACGCCCCGCCCGCCTGGGCGGAGCAGGACGTTTAAAAATCACTTGGAAATCACTTGAATTGATTCATCACCAATAAGATATTCTTTAGTAAGATCAGCTATTACACCATCAGCTATAATTGCTTCAAGGCCTTCGTTAATCCATCCAACAATAGAGCTACCTTTTTCGAAAATAAGTCCATGACCAAGATCATTAGGATCAGTTGGAAGCACTGCAGAAATTATTGCGTCAGGTACCTGTACAAAAGTTATAAAAAGTGCTGTTGGAAGTTCTATACATGTTGCATCAATCTG
>JAOZPU010000040.1 GCA_029932585.1 Spirochaetia bacterium
AACGAGCAGGTCTTAACCCTCCTGTAGTAAAAAATGTATTAAATACTTATTTTCAAATCGAAACAGGAATAGTAGAAATCATACAAAATAGTTTTATGCCTGTTGAAATGAAGGAAAAGGCTATATTACTTTTACAAGACAGATTAAAAGCCTTGAAAATACTATTATAAATTTATGGAGCATCAATATTACAAGCTAAATGCCGATACTGAACTATAAAACTATGAAAAATAAATACTTACTAATATCATTTTTATTTTTAGCAAGCTCTCTATATGCACTTACCACAAATATATCCATTGGGGATTCTGAGGGTTGGAGCTGGATTGAAACATGGAACAATACTGGGTTAATTTACGGGCAAGGTGAATACAAAAACATCGGTTTAAAATCTGCTGCATATGAATCAGACAACAATACAGATCTACTAGTACACTTTGACAATACTTCAATCAATGATACCTCAGGTAATTACATTATTGATTCACATATTAAAAACACTCAAAATGTAAAGTTAATAGGAAATGCTTCCGGGGTGTTCAGAGGATCTAAAGAATCTTTAACCCTTTATCCTGAGCCTGGAGCTCTATTTTCCGGAGATAGTAATCCGGATAGTTTTTCCATTGAATTTTGGTTAAATCCTTCAAGATTCGGTGAAAATCCTATTATATTTTCATATCAGGGGACAATTAGAGATCAAAGTAAGAATCTAATACCTCAGGAACTAATTTGTTCCCTGAATGACAGAAAACTAAACTGGAAACTAAATAATATATTCTACACAGAAGAAAATAATTCAAATATAGAATTATCAGGATTGACCTCAATTATTCCAGATGTCTGGCATCATCATTTATTAAGATTTGACAGCTCCTCTGGTTTAATAGAGTATCTTTTGGATGGACAACTGGAAGCAATACAATATGCCAGTATGACTGGAGCTGAAGATGGCTCAATTCTTTCTCCTCTTATTTCATCCACAGGAACACCTCATCTAACTTTAGGGAATAACTATATTGGTTACATGGATGAACTGCGTATATCAAAAACATTTATACAGAACCCTGTTTTAAGCAGATATCAGGAAACAACAGGAAATGCTGTATCAGGAATAATTGATCTGGAACGATCAGGTTCAAAGTTAAGAAAGATATCTATAAAACATGAGATTCCAGAAGATAGTGCTATATTCTTTTATTACAATATCTCAGATAATTTAGGAGCCATGTTTGATGAAGCAAACTGGATGGGATTCAACCCGAATGAGATGTTTATTTCACAAAACAAAGGCAGGTATCTTAAAATCAAAATAGAGATGATGACAGATGGAAAAGAGATATTAACACCATCAATTTCCCACCTGAATATTATATATGAAAAAAACCTAAAACCCCTTGCACCTCTATATCTTAAAGTGACAGGTAGAAACCACAGTGTTTCCCTTTCCTGGCCAAAAATGAGTGAACCGGATATTGAAGGTTATCTTATCTATTATGGGACAAAAACAGGTAGCTATTTTGGTTCTGAATCTATAGAAGGGATATCACCCCTAATAATAAAAGGAAATAAAATAACTTCACTGGATATTACTGGCCTTGAAAATGGAAAGCTCTATTATTTTGCAATTGCCGCTTATGATGAAGCCGGATTTAATTATCCCGGAGAATTATCACCGGAAACAACCTGCAGACCAATTCCCCCAGGGAAAAATTAATGTCTTTTAAAGATATTCTGAATAAGTCATATAGGGCTATAGCAATTAGAGATTATGATACTGCTGAGAAATTTGCCCTGGAATTACTAGATTTCAATAACAAAAAATCAGGAACATATTTGCTTCTGGGGAATATTTATACAAAAGCCGGGAAAAATAAAAAAGCTATCGATTGTTTTAGTAAATCCATTAAGTTAAATGAAAATAATCCGGAAGCCTTTAATAACCTTGCCATCAATTATAGAAAATCAGGGAATTTGGAAGCATCACTGAAAGCAATAAAAAAAGCTTTTGCCCTTGCACCGGAACGTCATGATATATGCTACAACATAGCAAATTTATATAAGCAGTCTGGAGATTTTGACAATGCAGTTCTTTTTTACAGGAAAGCTTTGGATATTAAACCTGATTTTTCACTTGTCTACAATAATATTGGGACTCTATATGATGAAAATAATGATCCGGACACAGCAGTAGAGTGGTATAAAAAAGGGCTGGAAGTTGATCCAAATCATCCCACTCTCCATTATAATATTGGTGTTATATACGAAACCCAAAACAAACTGGATGAAGCTCTATCTGAATACAAACGGGCATTAAAAAGTAAGCCTGGTTGGGTTGATGGGCTAAATAATATGGGAATAACACTACAGAAGCTGGGCCGTCATGAAGAAGCTGTAAATGTCTTTTCAAATATGTTAAAAGTAGAACCCAATAGTATTCTGGGACATAATAATATAAGTGTTGTTTTAACCGATTTAAATAAATTCGACCAGGCAGAAATGCATTTAAATAAAGCTCTTGAAATTGATCCTGGTTACTACTCAGCAGCCCTGAATATGACAAGGGTTAAGGAAGAACTAGGTGAAAAAGAATCAGCAGTAGAATTACTTCGAAAACTTCTTAAGCGGGATGAGAACAACCCGGAAGCACTTTTGAGACTAAGTAAATTGCTTATGGATAAAGGATCACTAACAGAAGCTTCAAAACATATTAGAAGCCTTCTAAAAGTAAAACCTGATAGTTCCAGTGGTTATTTAATACTTGGATTACTCAATATAAGATCCGGTAAAAAGAAAAGGGCTCACACTTGTTATAATCGTTCTATTGATCTAAACCCTAATAATTATGAAGCACTTTACCAAAGAGCATTACTCTTAAGAGATATGGGAGATTTTGATAAAAGTATTTCTGATATCAGTAAAATACTGGAAGATAAACCAAATTCTACTGAAGGGAAATTTCTATTAGCAGAGCTCTATCTTAAACAGAATTTATTTGAACAGGCTCTAATTTTATTTCTTGAACTTCTGGAAGAAACAGGAGAAAGTGAAGAAATACTAACTGCACTTATTGAAACCTATAAAAAAATGGATGATAAAGATTCTGCAATAAAAACAATTGAAAGCCTAATTTCTCTACAGGGAAGGGGTGAGGACTCTGATACTGTTGACCAATTGGGATCTACTTTAAAGGTTTATGATGAATTGATAGTTGAATATGCTAAGGAATATGAAAAACTCTGGAACAGAAATTTAGAAGCATTTATTGCAATAAACTCAGAAACAATGGAAGAAGAGGGTGGAATAGAAGAAGAAAGTTTAATTGTAGAAACAATTCCTGATTTTGACAATGAAATTGTACCAATTCTGGATATTGGAGGAATTGAACCGATTATTGAAGTTAATGAAGAAGAAGAAATACTTAATCTTTCTGAAATGGAAGAGGAACTTAATCTGCCAGATGAAGTTGAAATGGAAATGGAAAGGGAATTAAAACAAATAAGGGAAACTGCAAGAAAAGAAAGAGAGGCAGTAAATAATAGTACTCCAGGCTCCCAGGGAGGATCAGGTATACAATATGTACCAGTACCTTATCCTCAAAACTTTCCACCAAATCAGCCTGTCCCTGTTTATGTACAACCTCCACCTATTCAACCACCACCTGTGTATGTTCAAGCTCCTCCTTTTCAACCTCCACCGCCTCCAGTAGTGGTTCCACAGGATAGTCCAGAACCAGTAAGTCAGGATCCTCCTGTTCCTGATCAAACTGAAGAAATTTCTGAACCATCCCAGGATAAAATAGAAGAAGAACATCCTGAAGAAAAAGAATCCAATCCATCTAATCTTCTGGGATACCTGGAAGATTTAACACAATTTCTACCAGTCGAAAAAAGAAAAGATTTCGAAGCCAGTGATATGCACCTTAAACTCGAAACACTTAGAGCAAAAATAAGCGGCAAAGAAAGTTTTTCAAGTAAAATAGATAAAAAACACATAATTAAACCCCAAATAATTGAAACCAAAATTACATCAAATAAAGTTGAAAATACATTTAATTATATTGATAAACTTTCAACTTTTCTCCCGGATAAGACAATTAGCTCTGCCATGAAAGACAGGATTCAGTATATACTTGAAAATATGAGAAAAAATAATGAATAAAGAAACAAGATTAAAGCAAATTGCAGGCTATATAAACAAAATGCCAAGCCTGCCGATCTCTGTAACTAAAGTTATCGAAATTTGCAATAACCCCAATACTTCCCCGGCAGATCTTAATAGTGTTATACGCATTGATCCTGTTCTAATGGGTAACGTCATGAAACTTATTAACTCAGCTTATTATGGACTGACAGATCAGGTTACATCCCTGGTTCGTGCAATAATAATGCTGGGAATTAATACAGTAAAAAATCTATCTTTATCTACAGCCATTTTGGGAACTATGGGCTCTAAAGACCAGTTCCAGGCTCTTAATATGGATGGCTTCTGGAGACACTCCCTTTGTGTAGGTGCTGCAGCGAAACTGATTGCAAAGCATATAAAAGTAGACCAGAAAAATCTTGAAAGCTTCTTTATTGCCGGGCTTTTACATGATATTGGAAAGATTCCTTTAAATAACATGCTTCCAAATGAATACCTTCAGGCAATAAGTATATCTGATATGAAACATCAATCCCTTGTTAAAAGCGAAATAGAAGCTATGGAAATAAACCATAGTGAATCGGGACATTTAATAGTACACTCCTGGAAGCTGGGTGATGAAATTAAAGATGCTGTAGTTTACCACCACTCCCCTGAAAACTATGAAGGTAAGAATAAAGAGATAGTTTATGCCATTGCAGCAGCAAATTATTTTTCCAATTACTTCGAAATTGGATTTTCAGGGGACAGATACCCGGAAAAACCACCTGAGTTTATTTTTGAAACACTAAATGTTACAATAGACTGGTTTGACGATATTGAAGACACTGTCAATGAAGAAATTAATAAAGCAAAAATTTTCCTTAATCTTAAAAAATAGGATTCTGTTATGACTAAAATAAAATTCTGGGGTGTAAGAGGTTCAACCCCATGCCCAGGGGCGGACACTGTCGAATATGGTGGTAATACAGCATGTATTGAGCTTAGGTTTGGAGAAGAAAACAGACTTGTAATAATTGACGCAGGTTCGGGTATACGTGCACTGGGTGATTATATTATGAAGAACGATCTTCCTAAAGGGCCTTTAAAGATTGATATATTTATAACACATACTCATTGGGATCATATAATGGGCTTTCCTTTTTTTACACCTATTTATATTCCAGGCACTGAAATAAATATTTATGGTCCTGTAACCTATGAAGATGAAGGTCTGGATGAAATTATAGGAAGTCAACTTAGGTACAGATACTTCCCTATAAAACAAAGTGAACTTTCAGCCACCATAAATTATCATCCATTAAAAGAACTCACCATGGATCTTGGTGATGGGTTATTTGTTACTACTAAATATTTAAACCACCCTGTTCTTTGTCTGGGTTACAGATTTGAGTACAAGGCAAAATCAATCTGTACAGCTTATGACAATGAACCCTTCCTTAATCTTTTTCCTACAGATCCGAATGACCCAGGATACGATGAATATGCAGCTGAAGAGGGCGCGATTGTAGCAAAAGAAGAAAATGAAAAGATTCTTCAGTTTTACAGAGGTGCAGATGTACTTATTCACGATAGTCAATATACAAATAAAGAATATTTAAATGGTAAAATGGGATGGGGACATACTCCATTTGAAAGTGCAATAAATTCAGCCCATAAAGCTAATGTAAAAAACCTCTTTTTGTTTCATCACGACCCGTTAAGAACAGATGAACAATTAACAGAACTTCTTGATCTCTACAGAAAAAAAATTGATGGGAAGAGTAGTATGAAACTTGACCTTGCCAGAGAAGGTCTTGAAATAGATGTATGAGTAATTAATTTTGATTAAATCACAGGCAAATAAAATAGACCAGTTTAAAAATGATACTGTTTTTACTACATTATCTCAAAAACACAAATCATTTATAGAAGAAAAATCGAATAAATTCGGTTTTTCATTCCAGGAAATTAAACAGATTATAGATATTGCAACTGATTTGGAGATGTGGCAGGAAGGGGATCTGTCTGTTATCTGGAACGAAGATGAAACAGACAAATTAAATGGAAAAAATCTCAGACAAAAACTCATTAGAAGGGTTATAGAAAAATGGGAATCTTTAAAACAAAAAAGTAAAGATTACACAAGCTTCACTCCTCAGAAGGTTCCTTCTCCCAAACTGGATTTTGTCAGTCAGACAGACGACAGTATAATTCTTGGGAACTGCCCCGTTGCCAGTGAAAAGACCAGATGCTGTAATCTTCTTACATTGGATACTGTTAAAAATTGTGGATTTGACTGCAGCTACTGTTCTATTCAATCATTTTATACAGATGGGAAAATATATCTTCATAAAAATCTAAGATCAAAACTTAATAAACTGGAACTGGATCCAAAAAAAATATATCATATAGGAACAGGTCAATCTTCTGACTCACTTATGTGGGGTAATAAGGATGGTATTCTGGACGATGTTTTTGACTTTGCAAGTAAAAATAAAAATGTTGTTCTTGAACTAAAAACAAAATCCAATGCAGTGGGTTATTTTCTAAAGAATGATATCCCTTCAAATGTAATAGTAACATGGTCCCTTAATACAGATGTAATTATAGAAGCAGAAGAGCACCATACTGCAACTCTTAAGGAACGCCTTGCTGCAGCCAGAGCCATAGCAGATATGGGAATTTTAGTAGGTTTCCATTTCCACCCCATAGTAGAATATAATGGATGGGAAAAAGAGTATCATGATATTATAGATTTTATTCAGGATAATTTTAAACCTGAAGAGGTTGCACTTATTTCACTGGGAACACTTACATTTATTAAACCTGTTATAAAACAACTTCGCAAGCGAAAACTGGAAAGCAAGATCCTTCAAATGCCTCTGACAGATGCCGGAGGGAAGTTTTCCTACCCTATTGAGATGAAAAAACTATTATTCAGCTCTGTTTATAATAGATTTTCAGAAAAATGGAAATCAATGGTATACTTTTATATGTGTATGGAAGATAAATCCCTTTGGAAGGAAATCTTTGGTAAAGAATATAGAACTAATGAAGAATTTGAATCAGATATGAATACTCATTACATGGGGAAGATTAAATGGCTCGAAGACCAGAAGAAAAATAAGATGTCATAATAGCTGCCCTCACAACTGAAAATATATCATGGTGAATAAAGTGGAAAATACTCACAAATGTATTAAAAATCTACGCTCTTTTTTCTTAGCAACCTATAGCAATCGCAAGAACACGGCATACATGATGTGTCAATGTTAAAGGGTGATAGAAAATCTTAATCAGCCATTAAACAGGACAATGCAATACAATAGAATTTTGACTTTGCACTTTCACTACGGGACATAACAATAACCGGATGTGTTGTCCCCTGTATAAGACCGGCTAACTCTGCACCTGCAAACAGCATAAGGCCTTTATAAAAAACATTACTTGCTTCCAATGTTGGGAAAATAAGTACATCTGCTTCTCCGTTTATTGGAGTAGGAACCCCCTTTACCTTTACAGCTTCTTTATCACAGGATAGAAATACATCCAAAGGACCATCAATAGTACATCCGGAAATCTGACCCCTGTCATTCATTTTACAAATTATAGAATCAGTTACAGTGTTGGGTATCCCCGGATTTACTTTTTCTGTACAGCTAACCAGGGATACTTTAGGGGTTTCAATACCCAGTTTGTGAGCCATAGTTACTGAATAATTTACCATTGCCGTCTTTTGTTTTAAATCAGGAAATGGAATTACAGCAGGATCGGATATAAACAAAAGTTTATTGTATTTGGGAATATCCAACGCTCCAACATAGCTCATAATAGCACCCCGGGGAAGGAGACCTTTCTCTTTATCCATTACAGCTTTTAAAAACTTATCTGTACCAACCAAACCCTTCATAATAACATCTGCTTCACCAGAACGAACCATAGCCACAGCATCCCTGCAGGATGAAACAGGATCAGAATTATGTCGAATCTCAAATATACCTGAATCTAGACCCTTCTCTGCACAAACGGATTCAATAACAGTCTTATCACCTACAAGAACTGCTTCCGCAAGGCCTTCTTCAACAGCCCGGGACAGAGACTCAATGGTATAGGGATCCTGTCCAAAGGCAACAGCAATCTTTTTTTTTGGTAAAGATTTAACTCTTTCTACAAGTTCATCCAGACTTCTTAAAGCTTCCATTAAAGAATATCTCTAATGCATTCTGAAAGGATTTTAATACCTTTATCTATTGTATCTGCATCTGAATTTGTATAGTTAAGACGAAATGTATTTACCCCTGTTTTATTTGTATAGAAGGGATCTCCAGGGACAAAGGCAACATTTTTCTTTATAGCCATATCAAAAAGATCCATAGAACTAATACCCTTAGGCAGTGTTACCCATAAAAACATTCCACCTTCAGGATCTGTAAATTCGATTTCTTCAGGAAAATATTTTTTTATTGCATTAACCATATTTTGTTTCTTAGATAAGTACATTTTTTTTATTTTTTCGATATGTTCATCAAGGCTATAATCAATTAAAAACTGATCTACTATTCTCTGGCAAAAATAATTTGTATGAAGATCAGCTGCCTGTTTTGCAACTAATAGTTTTTCCATAACAATATCCGGAGCTACTATCCAACCAAGTCTAAAAGAGGGAACTATCGTCTTGGAAACTGTTCCGAGAAGTATAGTATGTTCAGGTAGAAACTCCATAAAAGACTTTTTATTACTACCTGAAAACCTGAGCTCTGCATAAGGATTATCTTCGATAAGGTAAACATCACTTCCTTTTAGAACTTCTGCTACGTCCTTCCTATTTTCATTTGTATAGGTAATACCCGAAGGGTTCTGAAAATTTGGTACTGTGTATATCATTTTAGGTTCATTATTTTGAAGAACTGATTTCAATTCTTCTACATCCATTCCACCTTCAGATACTGTAACAGGCAGAAAATTTGCCTTGTAAACACCAAAGGCCTGAATTGCACCTAAATAACCAGGCTCCTCTATTGCAACACTATCACCTTCGTTTAAAAATATCTTACCTAATAGATCCAAACCCTGCTGGGATCCATTTGTAATAAGAATATTTTTGGTAGATACATCAATACCATAAAAACTCTTGTATCGTTTTGCTATCTGTTCCCGCAATCCCTTATAACCTTCCGAATTACTGTACTGAAGTACATCAGGACCAACAATATCAAAAACTTTGTTGGTAGCATCTTTTATATTCTCTACAGGAAAAAGGTCTCTGTTTGGAAGCCCTCCTGCAAAAGATATTATAGAGGGATCTGCAGAAACTTTAAGAATTTCTCTTATAAATGATTTAGGAACATCTGATATTCGGTTTGAAAACATGAAGTAAATCTCCTTGAATGTGAGCTTATATAGAGGACTATAACATTGAATTCAGGTGTACACAATCAAAGAATATTAAATTTATCACTGAAGTGAAGAGTGTAATATAAAATGTTTAATGGTAAAAGATTTATGCTTATTATATAATAATATTAGGGGAACAGGATTGTGAATGCAGTAATTTTGAACGGATCCGGAAACAGCGATACCGCTTTAGAGAAAGTGCAGCAAGCTATTATTGATGAACTCACAGATAAAAACTGGGAGATTAAACCACTTATCCTTCATAATATGGATATTAAGCCTTGTGCCGGTTGTTTTGGCTGCTGGAAAATCTGTACCCCGGATATACCACCGCTGAAAAATGAGACAGAAGGAAAAAAACGTATCTAAACTTCACATTTGCCACTAATCAATGTATAATTAGCCTAATGGGGATGCTATGACCAAACTTCCGACAGGAATACAGACATTTTCTGAAATAAGAGAAGACAACTACGCCTATGTAGATAAAACTGAGCACATCTATAAATTAATAAGTAGTGGGAAGTATTATTTCCTGTCCCGGCCAAGGCGTTTTGGTAAGTCCCTATTAATAGATACTATTTCCGAACTCTTTAAAGGCAGCAAAGAGTATTTTAAAGGACTTTTTATATACGATAAATGGGACTGGGAAAGCAAATATCCTGTAATAAAAATAAGCTTTGGAAGCGGAGATTATTCTATATTAAAAGATGAAATCAGAAATATAATAGAAGATGTTTGTGATGATCTGGAAATTAAGTTTAATGAGTCTCTAACCCTTAAAAGATTAATAAAAACTGTATATAAAAAATACAATCAAAAAGTGGTTATTCTTGTAGATGAATACGACAAACCAATAATAGATGTAATAACAAACAGAGAAGTAGCAGAAAAAAACAGAGATATTTTGGCCACTTTTTATTCAGCCATAAAAGACAGTGACCAGTATGTTAAATTTGCAATGCTTACAGGAGTTAGTAAATTCAGCCAGGTAAGCCTTTTTAGCAAACTGAATAATTTAATGGATATAACAATAGATGAAGAGTACGGAACAATAACAGGTTATACCCAACACGACCTGGAAACAACCTTTAAAGAACATCTTAAAGGTGTAGATATGGAAGAGATTAAGCGTTGGTATAATGGATACAACTACTTGTCAGAATCGATATATAACCCCTTTGATATTCTTATATTTATTGCAAAGAAACATAAATTTTCCAACTATTGGTGGCAGAGCGGAAATCCTAAATTCCTAATAGAAATATTAAAGACATCAAAATTTTATCTTCCGGATTTGGATAATTTAATCGTCGGAGAAGATACTCTAAATGCCTTTGATGTAGAACGGATAGACCTTATTGCTCTGCTCTGGCAGACAGGATATTTAACCTTTGATAAGGTTATAATAAGAAATAATAAAATAAATTATAAGATGAAGATTCCGAATTTAGAGGTGCAGAATTCCTTATCTGCACTATTCTTTGACTATTTGGTAGATAACAGCATAAACCGGAATAATAAAGAGGTTTTGATACAGGATTATATAGCTGATAACAATCTACAAGGTATTAAAGAAATTTTGGTATCACTATTTGCAGCAATTCCATATAATAATTACACCAAAAATAAACTGACAAATTATGAGGGACATTATGCTTCTATAATCTATACCTTTTTATCAGCTTTAGGCTTTGATACTGTTACAGAAGACGTAACAAACAAAGGCCGAATAGACCTGACCCTTAAAACTAAAAACAGCATATTTATTTTTGAATTTAAAGTGGACAGCAAAGAAAAGGCTATAAAGCAGATTAAAGAACGTAAGTATTACGAAAAATACCAAACAGAAAATAAAGAAATATTTATGGTAGGTATTAACTTCGATTCCGAACTAAAAAACATATCCAATTTTAAGTGGGAAAAGCTATAAACTCCTGCTCAAGTCTAAGACCATCTCTTATCGTATTATACCTAAGCTCGTTATAAAGAGAAGCCTCTTCCCTGGTAAGCTTCGATAGGTCTGCAGCTGTTGGTGTTTTTTCAAAACCCCAGTGAATCTGGTGATTCATAAGTGTTTCCCTATCCATAAGAAAGGAATGAACAGAGGGGAAGATTATTCTAAACTGATTTAGAATTGCAAAACCATGGGTATCTATATCTCCCCAGTACCAAAGATCCTTTTTATTGAGCCAGGAAGCCTGAATTAGATGATCAAAATTATAGCCCCTTCCAAAAATAACCATACCATCTTTTACTTGAGGAAACGCCAGAGCCGTTATATCATTTTCTATTATAAAAATACGTTTGACAGATAGAGATAACGCTGCAAATTCATCCGCCCTGACTGTTAAATCAGAAAAATTACCAATTTTCAAATCAGGATCAAGAATCCTGAACCGAACTGTTACAGGTCGGGATAAAAAACCGTAACGCTGCTCGAATTTTCCTATACCAGTAAATTGTTCACAAATTTGATCTTTGCTAAGAAGAATATCCAGCCACTGGCTAATAACCTTTCTATGAGCCTCAATAAACTTGGTATCAACCCCGGGTAGAGACAGCTGCCGCAGATATATTCCGGGATAAGGGTTCTTCAGTCTCCACTTAACAATAGAAATTAGTCTCTCAATATCCAGGGATTTTTTTATCAGCTCAAAGGGATATTGTGCAGTCCAGGCTACAAGGTCGGAAAAAGTATTGCCAAGTAAGGTTAATCCATTTTCAAAAGCCTTAAGTTCTGTTTTTTTACCAAGAAAACCGGCAAGTTCGACAATATCATAAAAAATAATCTTCACAGGTATTGAATTACGTCCAAGCTGCCGGTGATTGATCTCTTTCCAAACAAGCTGCAGCCTGCTTTTTTCACATCCAGTCTGAATGTCTTTTATCCAAGCTCTGACAGCATCAAAATCATTAACCATTTCAGCAGCAGTCGGTCCCTTGATTGCTGCTCCAAGAGGGAAAAAATTTTCATCAAGAGCAATAGCTTTTAAAAATCTCCCCTTCTCCCACTGCCTTAATAATTGTAATTTAATTTGTTTTATACTGCCGAAACTCAATGTATCTCTGCCTTAACAGACTGCTCTTTTTCTACCTTATACTCTTCTATTGTAATAGATCGGATAAGAGAGTTTTTACCCTCTTCGTTGTGCACAAAACCAACAGTTGAAACATAGGGTTCAATAATATGAATTTTCTGAAGGGGAGTAATAATTAATAACTGTAGATTAAGCTGTTTAAACAGTTCAAGGCCAAATCTTGCAGACTCATCAGAACCCCGACCGAATGCCTCATCTATAACCACAAAGCGAAAACTACGGGAATGAACCTTGCCCCATTCTAGACCAAACTGATATGCAAGGCTTGCTGCAAGTACCGTATAGGCAAGCTTTTCCTTCTGACCGCCGGACTTTCCTCCGGAATCGGTATAATGCTCATATTCACTGTCATCTTCACTCCAGCGCTCGGAAGCGGCAAAGGAAAACCAGTTTCTAACATCAGTAACCTTTTGTGTCCATTTTTTATCAATATCCGAAGTTCCCTCACGGCCTTTAAATCTGTTTACTATAGTTTTAACCTGTAAAAACTTTTCTTCGGTATACTGATCATTATTGGTACTGGTAAAACTCCCCTCTGTACAGGACTTAAGCTCCTGACGGAATCCCCTAATATCCGAGTCGTTGGAGGGAAGGGTTTCCAGTTTTATATATCTGTCCTTATTATACTCAATAGCCGCCATAGACTTATTTATATGAGCTACTCTCTCTTCAATCTGCCGGAATTCCTTGTTAAGCTGAGCCTGAAACCCCGCAATTCCCCTGATTGTATTTTCATTCAACTGCCTTTTGAAGCGCTCTTCATATTTTGGAAGATCATCTGCTTTTAACTGATTAAGGAAGGCTAAAAAATCTGGTCCGGACTCAAGGGTTGCATCAAACTCCCTGGTCTCCACAGGATAATCGTTCCGGAAATCGGCCATAATAGTTACAATACTAACAGATAGAGTTTTTGCCCGTTTATCAAGAGAATCAATTTTAGTCTGAAGCCATTCCCGAACCTTCTGTTGATTCTTATCACAATTTTCAACAGTCAGCTGCAAACCATTCAGAGCCTCATGGGCAAGTGACTTAACAGTAAGACCTAGTTTATCCATATTTAAACCAGACTCTGTAATTATTTCTTCTTCATCTTTAAGCTGTACTCTGGCTGCACGATTACGCTCAATAAGAGTAGTTATTTCAGCATGCACCTTCTCAAGATCAGCTTCAATTAACTTTAATTCCGACTCCAAATGATAAAGGCTTTCATTGAGAGATTTAAGCTTGTCGGAAGATTTTTCAAGGAGAGTAATCTCCGATTTTAAATGCTCAATATGCCTGGCAGCCGGATACCAGTTTATTTCCTCATAATCATTATAAAAGTCAATTTTATTAAGCTGATCCCTTTCGTTTTCTATATTTTTAAGGTCTTTATAAATGTTATTAATAATGTCGGCTATATCTGCCATGGCAGATTCAAGTTCTTTCTTCCTTATAAGTAGAGCCTGAATTTTTTCCCGGTTTGACCAACCGAGAACATAACGACTCCTGTCATTTATATCGTGGCGGTCATCTTTCTCATGCCGGGAGGGGGAACCTTTAATTTGTCCCGAACGGCTAAGACCCTTCTTTACCTTTCTAAACTCATCAAGATTCTCGCAGCAGGTATAATCAAATCGTCTGTGTAATTGATCTTCCAGCCAGTCACGGAAAGGCGAATCAGGCTTTACCCGAAGCTTTGAAGGTAAAGATGCTCTATCAGAATTATGTATAAACTTAACTTCATTGCCCGTAACTTTGTAATAAACAAGCCGTCCACGCAGATGTGTGCTGTCAACCCACTCGCTTACCTCCCGGTAATAAGCAGCTGGAACAAGAAGGGAAAGTGCAAAACTGTGTAAAACTCTTTCTGCAGCTCCTTCCCAGTTAGAATCTTCTTCTTTAACCATAATAAGCTCACCGGCAAATGGAATTTTTTCAGGAGAAAGCCCCAGCGCCTCACATAGATTATCCCGAATACGTATCTGTTTAAGGCTGATATTACTACGTCTTTTTTTTAAGGATTCTACTTCGTCAAAAACAAGGATGTGCTCATCTTTCAAACCTTTAATGGACACTTCCTGCTCAGTTCTGCTGTTCTGGAGTTCTGCAGATTTTTCCTGAACACTCTCAAGTCTAATCTTTGCATTGCTGCGGTTATCTATAAAACCTTCCCCATCTTTTATTTGTGGAAGCTCAAGAGATTTACATAAATTCTGATAATCTTCAAATTTGGAAAGCCGCTTTTCTTTATCAGCTTCTGTTGCTCTTTTTTCACTTTTAAGAGATTCCAGCCGGTCACCACCGTTTTCTGCTATAGCCTGCCTTAACTCATCACGTTCCCTCTGTAAAGATTCTCTATTAGACGAAATCCCTTCTACCTTTATCTTTCGTTTACTAATTACGGTATCCTGTTTTTCAATCCTATTTATTAAAAGAGAAGCTTTCTCAGATGCAAACCATGGGCTAAGCCCTTCCCTGCAAAAACGCATTTCAACCCTTTCTTTTTCCAGGAGATCCAGTTTTGCTATCTTTTCAGACAGAGGAGTTAATCTTTCAATCTGATTTTTCGCCTTTAAAATTGCTTCATGGGATCGGTTTAGATCTTCAAAATGGTTAATTAACTCTTCTATACGTGGAGCTGTATCAAAGGCCTCAAGCATATGTTCCCGAACAAAGCTGGTCAAATTGCCTACAGATTTAAGAGATACTGTTTGATGAAACAACTCCAGAGCCTGATCACTCTGCAAACCAAACCGGCGACGAAAAGCTGCACCGTAGGGAGGAAAGGTGTCAAATGGGAACTCAACATGCTCAAGGTTTTTCAGCCCCTTTTTAAGTCGCGAAATATCCGAACCAAAATTGGAAAAATGATCTTTTATTGACAGTTCCCTGTCGGCAACTATATAAAACCGGGAGGGTTGTCCTGTAGCTTCCTTTTGCCAGAAAACCTGTGCCAGAGTTACATAATGTCCATAACCTTCATTATAAAAAGAACCAAGAATAACAGAATATGAATTCCTGTCCCTTAAGGCTACAGGTTTTGCCGAATATCCTCCATCGCTCCTCTCAGACTTATAGTAACCCTGAACATAAGACCTAAGACTTCGCTCTTTATACTCAGCACCAGCTGCCTTGTTGTACAAAACCCTGTTTGCCGGAACGAGAAGGGTAGTTACTGCATCTACAAGGGTAGATTTTCCGGAACCGATATCCCCTGTTAAAAGTCCGTTAAGGCCGTTAAGTGAGAGTTCCCAAATTCTGTTATGAAAAGTACCCCAGTTATAAACTTCCAGGCGTTTTAACCTAAAACCAGCCAGAGCATCATCGGTTGAGAATTCTAATAATGTATCGGGATCACTCATCTGCAGCCTCTCCTGAAACTTGATTACCCTTTCCATATTCAAGATATTCTTCTATTCGTGTATCAAACTCCTGGAGCCACTGGGCATCTACAAAGGCTTTGATTATCCTCTTTACTTCAATTTTTTCTTTTTTATCACCCAGAAACCGAATAAACCCCAGTTCATAGACCTTCTGAAGTGCACCATCTACCTTTCGGACAAACTGGACTTCATTGCTTCCGGAAACAAAAAATGTTCCCATTAAATCAATTATTTCCTGCTTGTCTATAATAAGCCGCTCTTCTCCGCTTGAAGCATCATGCTCCGCAAGTTTACGCCTAAGCTGAGCCAATAGCAGACTTACAGGATATGACAGCTGGCGACGCACAATAAGCTGGGGGATTTCATTTGCATCATCATCTCTCTCCCTGTTTTTAAGAAAAGCAAAACCTTCATCCTCAAAAAACATGAGTTCCAGTCCTATTACAGAAAGATAATCTCTTACGGGCCCCTGATGATCAATGAGATCCTGCCATTTTCTACTGTTATCTTCCCTGTAAACCACTCCCTTTAAAAGAGCAATCAATATTACAGGAAGGCGATCACTGTTTTCAGTCATTATCATTCAACCTCTAGTTGCATTTTAGCTTTTTTTTGAAACATTATTTTAGGTATTGTAGCAGATCTATTAATTTCATCATTATCCGTCCATAAAACAATCTCTAGTTCATTTTCATCAATAAAGGCATATCTGTTTTCTTCTGCTATTGTAAAATATGTTATAAGTTCTGCAAGCCCCTCTTCCAGGGGATAAATTTCAATTAAAGAACCAAGACTTACCTGTTGTTGAAGTTCCAGAGTTTTTGCAATATTCTGTTCAAGCCTAAGTTTATCCACAACTACCTGATTATACAGGGCAGAGGTGTCAAGAGATTCACCATCTCCATCAAGAATTATCGAATCAAGATTAATTTTTAGGGGAGGAGAGAAAAGGGGGCGTTCCATTGAAAGCTGAAAAGATGGACGGGTACCATCAATTTTCATAAAATACTGATCCAAAGGGGATATATTCCGAACTTCCAGGGCATCTTTATCTATATTGTCCAGAATTTTTACAATCCTCTTGTTTTCATAATAAGAACGATCATCCAGGAACCTCCGGAGCTGCTTTGAAAGCCGGGCAACCATTCTCTGAGTCTGTTCCCCTGCATTAATCCAGTCAAAATGGATGCGTTTTAGACGAATATCATCTGTTAACCCTTTTAATTCTTTTCGTTCAAAAACCTTATCCAGAAGTAATGTAAACTCATCCTGACTTCCGGGAGACATCAAAAAATCCCAAAATGCCCGAAAACTCAAGCCCTGTTCCGACTGGGTTATTTCATCATGTTCCCCGAATATTGTTTCAAGAAGATCCCCTTTTTCGCCTGTCCAGGCAGCAATCTCTTCCCGGACAGAACGATCAAGCTCTCTAAAGTTATGTTCAACCATCCTGAAATCACCAAGAAGCTCCCTGGCTGTTTTACTAAACAGAATATAACGCTCACGAATTTCTCTGGAATCCAGCATGGGGATATCGCCCCTCTCTATTGCTTTTATCTGCCGGTTTATCTCTTTTCTCTGTTGTTTAAGTTCGCTTATTCTTTTGTTTTTGTCTTCTTCCACTCCATGAACAATTTGCCTTAGAAGATCAAAGCTTGCAAAAAGTCTGCCCTCGGTACCAATAAAACTCTTCTCAAACAAACTGTCCATCCACTGCAGAGCCTTTTCTGCAGGAGGAGTAAGGTCATAATGAGGTGTATCAGAACCCTGGGGATAAAATTTGCGAAGCCAGGCCCGATCATTATGAGCCCAGTCATCGAGATAGCCACTGGCATTTCTCAGAAATTCCTGTTCTGCTCCGGCTTCTTTTAAGTAATAGAGATAGTCCTCAAGCCTCATAGTAAGTTCAGACTCTTCAATACTTCGAATATTGTTTTCCCTAAAGACAGAATCGAGAAAGCCTGCTGCGAGAGGCCCATTTTCTGCGGTCATAAGACGCCAGGCAGGGTGAGTTTTACGCATGTTTTTTAAGTCGAAGTAATCTAATGGCATGGGGTGATTTTAGTCTTTTTTAACTGTTACGAAAAGAGGGGGTCTAAAGATATATCTTCATAGTACTAGTACAGAAGGCTAATTTGCACTTATTGCTATTTATATCAATTAAGACTATACTCCTTATATGGCGTTAATATTAGGAGTATAGTCCAGGAGGATAAGATGGATAAAATAGTTAAACAGCAAATAAAACGATTATGTCCTCTTTCAGCCAATAACAGTTTTTTTTTATTTGGAGCAAGAGGAACAGGAAAGACAACCCTGATAAATTATGTTGCTTTCCTAAAAAATAAACTGTATATAGATCTGCTGGACAATGATATGGAGGAGATGTATTCTCTGCGGCCACAGCTGTTACTGGAACAGGCAAATACACTTTCCAGGGGTGACTGGATTATTATTGATGAAGTTCAAAAAATACCAAAGCTATTGGATCATGTTCACAAAATAATTGAAGAAAAAGGTATAAATTTTGCCTTAACAGGTTCAAGTAGTAGAAAGTTAAAACGTGGTGGTGCGAATTTACTGGCAGGAAGGGCTTTCAGTTTTTCATTATTTCCATTTACTGCAAAAGAGTTAGGTGCCAATTTTAATTTAAATCACGCCCTGCAATGGGGTACTCTACCCGGAGTTTTCTCTTTACAATCTGAAAAAGATAAAAGTCGTTTTTTAAGAACATATACTCAAACTTACTTAAAAGAAGAAATATTAATTGAGCAATTGATTAGGAATTTAGATCCTTTCAGGCTATTCCTTCCCATTGCAGCACAAATGAATACTCAAGCTATAAATTATTCAAATATTGCAAAAGATACAGGTGTTGATTATAAAACCATACAAAACTACTATCAGATTTTGGTTGATACAAATCTAGGTTTTTTCCTTGAACCATATGGCAGATCTGTTCGTAAAGTGCAGAAGCAAAGCCCCAAATTCTATATTTTTGATATGGGAGTTAAAAGAGCTCTCCAAAGAATGTTAAATGTACCTTTACTACCCCGAACATCAGATTATGGGGAAGCTTTTGAAAGTTGGTTTGTTAATGAATGCTTTCGTCTTAATCACTATTATGAACTTGATTATGAGTTCTCCTATTTACGAACAAAAGATGATGCTGAAGTTGATTTAATAATTGACAGGCCGGGGAAAAGTCAAATTTTAGTTGAAATTAAATCTGCAGCATCTATAGATGCCCGGCACATAAAAAATCTTATTCACTTTCAAAAAGATTTTCCCGGGTCAGAATTTATATGTGCATCCAGAATCAAACAAGCTCAAATGATAAATGGAATTATGGTTCTTCCATGGCAGGAAGCT
>JAOZPU010000041.1:0-7121 GCA_029932585.1 Spirochaetia bacterium
GTAAAAATTTTTACAGGTGTAAAAATTACAAATAAAGTAAATATCAATGATACAAATCTAAAAATACGAATAAACAAAAAATTCACATCTTTAGGAAATAAATATCTTATAAAAGTAAGGTATAATGGAATAGCCAAATAGAAGGTTAAATACTCAAGTCGAATAACAAGAGACCAGGGGATAGAAGGAATTAGCAGATTTATAAATAATTGACCTGTCAAAATTAGTCGTAAAGCAATAAGAATGCAAAACAAACCAAATGCTAAAGCAGCTTTTTCTTTTCTCCGAAGGATAAATATAATAAAATGATATATACCCATTATAAGAATGCTGCCGAACAAAAAGATATCTATATAAAAATTAACTTCCCTATGCCATTGGATTTCTTCCGGAGGTCCTAATTGCATAGAATACCATAAACCACCCTTGCTGTAACTAAAATTAGATACATGAAAAACCAACTCAACCTGGTTATTCTCTATTTCAAGGTTAATAATTGTCGAAAGAGCTTTTGGGGAACTATCTTCTTCAGATCTTCCATTCCTACCAACTGAAAAAACTTTATTCCCATTCATATATAAGGTGTAGGCAGTACTTATTGTAGGAATCTTTATGGCAAGATCTTTATCACTGTTATTAAAAAGGATAGTAAGACGATATGTTGCGTACCCGGTTCCAGGAAGTTCTTTCCCATCCAGTTTATACCCATTCCAAACACCAGGAACAGATATATAATTTTTATCCATTAGTTCAAGGTAGTTGTTAAAATCCTCTCCAACTAAATAATTTTCCCAATAGAATTCCCACTCACCATCCAGATTGATCTGTTCGTTTCCAGAAACTTCCCAGTTTCTTAAGTTAAGAACTCCATTTACAGCTACTGGTGGATCTATAAAAGAAACAGGATGCCTGCAGGAAAAAAGCAGAAATATAATAGAAACAGAAATAAACAAATATTTTATTTTCATCACCTGACGGTATCCCAGTCCTTTTGCCACTGCCCACTTTTAAAATAAGAAATAACTTTTTCATACTCTAATTTTAATTGTACAACTATATCTACAGAATCATCTATTCCACCAGCTTTACCAATTATTTCCAGCTGTGCTGCCAGAGAAGAAGCTTCAAAAGCACCAAGAGTAGCTAAGGAGCTTTTAAAAGAATGTGCTGAATTATCTAAAGATACAGAATCTTTATTAATTATTGCATTTTCAACTGAGTCCATTTGACCAACTGATTCTTCAGTAAAAATATCAACAAGACTCGAAAATAAATCAAGATTGTCCCCTATCATTTTTTTTACTTCGGTTAGATTTACAGGGCTTTCATTCATTAAAATATTAAATCTCCAATAATCATTTAGTATACAGAATTTTCTTTTTACCACAAGGAAATTATTTTATTAGCAGAAACTATTTTCCAGAATGCTGATTTGAGATTAAAACAGTATGTATTGTTATTCAACTGGAAAACACCTATTGATAATATATTAGCTTTTACTGTCAAATTTTACACACTATTAGCAATATTTTAACAATAGAGATATCTATTTAGATTCCTCTAATAAGCCAAAATATAAAAGGGCTGCCCATCCAGAGAGAAAAAAGAGCAACAATAGAGTAAGATAACAGCTCAAATATATTATTTACCCTTTGAACAATACCTTCTCTTTCTTTAAACCATGAAAATACACGGTCTCTGCCAGCCATACCAAGATACCCAGCAAGTGATATAATAACACCCATTCCAAAGGACATCGCCAAAACACCGATAATACCCATAAAAATTAACTGCTGAGACAAAGCAAGTATAAGCAGCATTGTAGCTCCCGGACAAGGAAACATACTCGAAGCAATTAATAAGAAGTAAATATTTTTTCCTGATTTTTGTGGTAATTGATTATTTTTATGCAAAACAATAGAAACAATTTTTATAACAATAAGAATTACTGCACCCGTTGCAAGGGCAATAAATGTCCACCCCTCCAGATAAAAGGCTATATTCTCAGAATCTGAAAATGTTGAAACAGACTGCCAGATTAAATTGAAGAATATGAATAACACAAGGCTTGATCCTGCATGGAGTCCGGCAGAAAGAAAACCTGCAGCCAGGGGCTCCCATTTTTTTGCCGGCCGGGAGAGGAACAGGGTAAAAACAATAGTTTTCCGGTGTCCCGGACCAGCCCCATGGAGAATACCATACAAAAAAACTGCCAAACTAAACAGAAGGATTGATAGTGGTGTAGGATTTGCCCGAAATGAATCAAGAATATCTGCACTTTTTTCTCTAATTTCAAACTGCAAATTATTAAAGCCTTCCGGAAGTGCTATAAATGAGGATCTACTTGCTGCCGGGCGTAATGTTCCATTGCTGCCGGCAGTAAATGGATCGGCAAAAAGAAATGAAGAAAGAATTAACTGAAAAACAATAAAAATTAAAACAGCTTCTTTTTTATGGGAAATAAACATGAACTTCCTTTGGATAGGCAGTTTGCAGTCCCGGCTTCCACTTTGTGTATGTTGTCATATCCGAAGCAGAACCGTAGGGATCATAATAAACAGGATAATCCTTGTTTTCCAACACTTCATACCTGGGATCTTGTCCAGTCCCGCTTCCTATTTTAATTCCATCATCAACATAACTTACTGCACTGTAGTATGTAGGATCAAATATTGAAATATAAAAATTATTATAAGTATCTTCTACCAGGGGTACAAAAAATCTATAATAAAGCTTATCGCCTGAAAATTTTGCAGAAAACCGTGTAACACTATCGGGCTTAGTTCTTTTATTCCCTACCCTGATATCTACAAAGTAGCCATAATTTCGAAGATTACTAAAAGCATTTTCTTCAATAGCCTTAACTTCTGCATCATCAAATTTTCCATCTTTATTAGTATCAAAATCATTAATAATTGAGACACTAAAAAAACGGTCAAATTCCCAGTCAACCCAGATACCATCACAATAGGAATTGGAATATTCAATTTCAAGGGATGTTTTAAGCATAATATGGGGATGGGCAAAAAGAGAAAGTGGAACAAAAAACAGCAGCAGCATAAATCTTTTCATGAAGGCGATTATATAGAAAGCATGCTAGTTGGACAATACCAAAGAAAAGGTCTTATAGTATACTTTGGAATAAAGGGTAACTACCGTTTTTCCCAGATAAATTCAACCAAATTCCGCTCTTCTCTACAAAAAATAAGTCCTGCCTCGTAAACAGCCATGTTTTCCCGGTTCAGATATTTTTCGGTATAGCCCCGCTCTTTAATCTGAGAAAGGGCTGCTTTGGCTGAATCTGCCGGATTTTCGCCCCGGGGAAGGAGTTTTATCTCCATGACATAGATATTCTGTCCTAAAATAACAGTAATATCAGATTGACCATGATTAGTTATATCTTCGGGAATAATAGTGCAATTGATAGCGGCAAAAAAGGCGTAAAGAACCGAGGCATAATAGCCCTCAGATTCCACAAGATCATTATTAGTGAAGTTTCTCCAGGGGATTCCGGCAAAGAGCCGTTTCAAACCTTTTTCAAGAGAGGGAAGATCTCCTGTTTCAAGGGCTTTGTAAAAATTACGCTCATACTGAAGTTTTTCCTGTGTCAGAGTTGTATAACCTGAAATTAAATGTTTATTCAGAGAACGCTTTACCTCTATATTGGGATATGTTAATTGAAACAGCAGTTCTCCCATTTCGGTAAACGTTTTCTTAATGGTCAGATAGCCGGATTGAAACAGCAGGGTAACAACATCAATTTGATCAATTTCAAAGGAGCTTAGCAGCTCTTCACCTGCCGTCAGATTATCCAGATCCGGAAGAAAATAATTGTTTTTCCTAAAAAGTTTTATCAGAAAGGTTGGAGTTCCTGTTTCAAACCAGTAGTTACGGTAAGAATGTTTGTTTGCAATAAATAACAGAACATCATAGGGATTATAGACCCGTTCTCCCAGAAAGCTATAACCATTATACCATTTTTTTAATTCTTTCCAATCAACACCCTCAAGATGCTCCTTAAAACTGGTTTCCAGATCCTTCTGAGTATAACCACATACTGTTGCAAGTGCTTCGTCAAGAGTTATATCCCTTAGATTATTAATCCCGCTAAAGATATTTACCTTTGCAAATTTACTCACTCCGGTTAAAAAGACAAATCGGATTCCAGCATCCCTTTCTTTTATAACTGAATAGAAGTTTTTCAACTCTTCACGAATTTCTGAAGCCAGGTCAGAATTTTCTATATTATCCAGAAGAGGTTTATCATATTCGTCTACTAAAATAACAATACGACTGTCTGTTTTTTCTATTATAGCTTCTATTAGTTCGTTAAAACGATTAGCAATCCCTGTGTTTTTAAAAGAAAATTGATAAATTCTGCTGTAGCGATTAAAAAAAGCTTCAAATTTATTATCCAGATCCTGCCTGCTTCTAATTGTACCTCCGGCAAAATCGATCTTAATAACCGGATACTTTTTAGCCCAGTCCCATTTATCATGTATATAGAGTCCCCGAAAAAGTTCTTCATTCCCCTCAAAAATCTCTTTAAGGGTGTCTAAAAAAAGGCTCTTACCAAAGCGGCGCGGACGAGAGAGAAAATAACGACCGGATTTTTCTATTAAAGCATAAGCATGTTCTGTTTTATCAATATAAACCATCTCTTCCTGGATAATAGTGCTGAGCGTACTAATACCGATAGGCAAAGCCTTCATAGTTTTCTCCCTGTAAAAAATAGTTTAACTTTTTTTAAGGGGAGAAACAAGAGAGACCAGTCTGGAATTTTAACAGACAAAGAATAGTTGGGTATTCATAATGTGAAGCAGAAGAAAGAAACATCCCGAGGAGTTCCGGATAATTTTAGTATTTTCTTGACTAGCATTACAGAAATAGTTATCTATTGTAGGGTTAGCTTGATCTAACTCTACAAACGATTCCCTGCAAATTAGAAAATCGTTGAAATCTAATAAACAAGGTCTGGAAAATATGTCAAATATACTGGAAATAAAAGATCTCTTTGTTGAGGTTGATGGTAAAGTTATTCTTCGTAATATAAATCTGGAAATACCCAAGGGAGAAGTACACCTTCTTATAGGGCCAAACGGAAGTGGTAAAACTTCTCTATTAATGACAATTATGGGGTATCCACAATATAAGGTTACTAAAGGCAGTATTTTATTTGATGGGAAAAATCTGCTAAAGCTAAATATTACAGAAAGAGCAGCTCTGGGAATTGGCATCGCTGAGCAGCGCCCCCCCACAATAAGCGGAGTAAAGTTAAAAATGCTTCTTTCGTATCTTCTTGATAAAAACCCTAAATGGAAAGAAGAGATTGATAAGGAGATAGAAAATTCAAAAATGAAGTCTTTTCTAAACAGAGACATAAATGGGGGGCTGTCCGGAGGAGAAATAAAAAAGTCGGAACTTCTGCTGTTATTATCCCGACAACCCATTTTTACTATGCTTGATGAACCGGACTCAGGAGTTGATATTGATTCTCTGGAATTATTAAGGTCAATGATTAATAAATTATTCTCTCCCGAGGAAGAGCACCCTGTAAAACGCAGATCAGGTTTGATAATAACCCATTCCGAAGGAATAATTGAAAGTATTCATGCTGATAAAACCCACATTATAATTAATGGAGAAATTGTATGCGATGGTAATCCACAGCTTGTAATGAAACAGGTAGTAACATCAGGATTTGAATCCTGCATTAAGTGCAATAATCTACAGGGGAGCGTATAGACATGAATACTTCACAAAATGATAAAATTGAAAATCTCCAGGCAGAAGATAAAACAGCCCTGTCAGAGGTTGCTGTATTTGTTGAAAATGATCAAAGATCGGGAACATTTGTATTAAAGAATTCATCTACAATTTGTGGGCATAGCCAGCAGGAAGGTATTGAGCTACTTCCCATAGCCGCAGCTTTGAAAAAGTATAACTGGCTTGAAGAAAAATATTTCTGGAAACAAATTTCCAAAGATAAAAGTGAAATAACAAGGGCATGCGCCTCAAGTAAAACGCCTCTGGGATATTTTATCATGGTAAAAAAAGGCCATAAAGTAACCTTACCAACTCAGGCAGCTCTATACATGGCAAAAGCTGACGAAAAACAAATAATTCATAATATAGTAATTCTGGAAGAGGACTCTGAACTGGAACTTATAACAGGATGTGTTACAAAGCAGGGCATAGATAAAGGAGAACATATTGCCGTCAGTGAAACATTTATTGGAAAAAACGCTAAGTTTACAAACACCATGGTTCACAGCTGGGGCTCGGAGGTGGAAGTTAAACCTCATTCAGTAACTGTTGTAGAAGAAGGAGGAAGCTTTGTAAGCAACTATGTTTCACTTCGCCCTGCAGGGAAAATAGTATCTAATCCCGTTACCCATTTAAATGGAGCCGGTGCATCTGCAAAGTACTTCAGTATTATTCTTGGATCAGGATCTTCAGAAATAGATCTGGGTGGAGATGTTTATCTCAATGCAAAGGGAACAAGTGCAGAAATAGCCCACCGTGCTGTCTGTACGGGTGGTAAAATTATTCAAAGGGGAATGCTGATTGGGAAAGAGGAGTGTCATGCCCATGTAGATTGTTCCGGTATGCTTATTGATCCGGGAGAAGAGGGCTTTATTGAATCTATTCCGGGCGTAAAAGCCTATCATGAAGATGCCAGAATGAGCCACGAAGCCAGTATTGGGAAAATTGCTCCAAGTGAAGTTCAATACCTGATGACCCACGGAATGAAGGAGAAGGAAGCAATATCCATGATAATCAGAGGCTTTCTCGATAGCGATATCAAGGGTCTGGGGCCTGAACTGGATAAAAGGATAGCAGAAATTGCAGAACTTGCCGGTCATGGCTCTGAATAAGGAAATTCAGGCGACAGCATAGGATGCCACACTAGTTCGAAACAGGACTGGTTATTACAATTATATTTAATTTTTATATTGGAGGAACAAAATGGAAAAAAGAAAAATAAAAGAAGGTATTTACTCTGTGGGTGCTATTGATTGGGACAGCCGTCTGTTTGATAACCTGATACCCCTCCCTGACGGGACCAGCTATAATGCCTTTTTAGTACAGGGAAGTGAAAAAACTGCACTAATAGATAC
>JAOZPU010000041.1:7221-17725 GCA_029932585.1 Spirochaetia bacterium
CTGGGTAACAGAACTCTTGAATTTATTCATGCACCATGGGTTCACTGGCCTGAAACAATGCTGACATACCTACAGGAAGAAGAAATTCTTTTTTCCTGTGACCTTTTTGGTTCCCACCTTGCAACTACAGATTTGTATGTTACTGATGAAGGTCAGGTCTATGAAGCGGCTAAACGATATTATGCAGAAATTATGATGCCTTTTCGTAGTATATTAAAAAAGAATCTGGAAAAACTTCAAAAATACAATGTATCTATAATAGCACCAAGCCACGGGCCGTTGTATCCAAAACCTGAATTTATTCTGGAAGCCTATAAGGATTGGGTCGAAAGTAAACCTGAAAATATTGTTGTTCTACCATACATTTCTATGCATGGAACGACCAGGAAGATGGTAGAATACCTGGTAGATGCTCTTGTAGACCAGGGAATAACAGTTAAACAGTTTGACCTTGCTGCTACTGATATAGGAAAACTTGGAATTGCCCTAGTGGATGCCGCCACCATAGTAATCGGATCACCTACTGTTATGACAGGGCCTCATCCCAATGTTGTAAGTGCTGCATACCTTGCAAATGCTCTGCGCCCCAAAGTGAAATTTCTATCAATTATAGGCTCATATGGCTGGGGAGGGAAAATGGTGGAAACACTGGCTCAGATGATTCCAAACCTAAAGGTGGAAATAATTGATCCTGTTGTTATAAAGGGATTTCCAGATAAAGATGATTATAAAGCACTGGATAAACTGGCTTCAGGCATTGCAGATAAACATAAAGAACTTGGTCTTATTCAATAGATATATTTCAGAAGGTGCAATGTATCATCAGGAACTGGCACATTTACAATTATGATAATTTAGGGACTGGAAAAATATCCAGTCCCGGCTAAAGGCGATAATTAGAACTATGCAGTTTAATTATTAAAAACACCAGGACTTAAAACATTGCTTCAGAAATAAATAGATTACTTTTTACACCTTTTTGAAATGCCGCCAGACCCTCTTCTGATGAATCTATACGAAGAGTTGCAAACAGATTATCTCTCTCTTCCCAATTTTCATACCAATATGAAACTGCTTTAAAATTTATATAAGAATTATTCAGTATTGTATTAAAAACATCATTCAGCCACTCTGACTTTTTCCCAAGAGAATGATTATCCGTTACACCAAAATATATCTGATCCTCGTCAGGAGGTAGTAGAACGGTTCTATTACTATATATAGGGCATTCATTATCTATAATATCTATATCAGAGGACCCATAGGAATATAGATAATGCGCACATCCTATAAAATTACTAATTACAAGGGTAATTAGCAGCAAATAATTTATTTTTTTCATTATTCAAACCATCCCCTATCCACTAATAATCTTCTCTGATATTCTATCACCTTATTAGATTAAAACTATATATCATTGAATTTTACGGAGGATTTTACTTTGACAGAGAAACTTAATAGATTTCTCCAGGTACCTATGGGTACAGAGACAATTTACATCGAAGAAGCCTACAAGCACAGACAGGCAAACGAGGAATTAGGAAAACTATTTACATCCTGGGGTTACCTGCCAGTAGAAACACCTGTTTTTGATTTTTTTGATATTTATCAGGATTTTATTCCTGCTTTAAAAGATATTTACAGACTTATAGACAGAGAAGGTGATCTTCTTATGCTGAGGTCAGACATTACTCTTTTTTTGGCAAAACAGATGGGTCTCTCTTTAAAAGAAACAGATCTACCCGTAAGAATATGTTATTCGGGAACAATTTTGAGACACCAGAACAGAGAAGATATTTCCAAAAATGAGTTCTTCCAGACAGGAGTAGAACTTATAGGAAAAGAAGATAGTAATGCAGATCTTGAAATTCTTATGTTGTTAAATTCAACTTTTAACAGTCTGGAGATAAAACCAATTGTTCACATTGGTTCAAGGAAACTTCTAAATGCTTCTGTTTCCGATTTTAATAATTCTGATAAAAAACAGATAATGTCTATGATCAGCTACAGGAATTTTGAAAATCTTAAAAACAAGCTGAAAGAAAAAAATGATAAAGAACGAATTGATTTCTTAACTAATCTTTTTCAGTTTATTGGAACACCAGAAGAATTGAAAACATTAATTGATTCTTCAGAAAAAGTAATTATTAAGGAAGAACTAACGGCCATCAATGACTTAATACTGATAATGGAATCTCTTAGTAAATTAAATGTTGATAGTGATTTTATTATTGACCTCTCTGAAGTTGGAAACCAGTCCTATTATACCGGTATTGTATTTCAGGGTTATATAGAGGGAGTTGATTCGGCAGTTGTTTCCGGAGGGAGATACGATAACCTATTGGGTCAATTTGGTTTTGAAGCTCCATCGGTAGGATTCTCACTATTATTAAGAAAGGTGGAGAATCAATTAGGAAAAAAATTCTCACTTCCTGATCATGAAAATATAGATGATAAAAACTTTATTGATGCTTATAGAAAAGCGGAAAAAATTAGAAAAAATGGAAGGATTGCAATCTTATGATACAGAAAAGTTCAGAACCACTTTCACTGGCTCTCCCAAAAGGCAGGTTAATGGAGGATGTCAAAAATTTCTTTGAACAGAAAGGTTTAGACTTCTCCTTTGATAATAGAAAGCTTGTCAGTTATGATAAATCTGGAAACTTAAAAATATTTCTTGTAAAAAATTCAGACTTACCAACCTATGTTAATCATGGGATTGCAGGTCTTGGTATATGCGGATCAGATGTTTTATACGAATCAGGATATAAATTTTTTAACCTTATGACTTTTGAATTTGGCGGAACAAGTATGTGTATAGCCGGAATGAAAGGTCAAAAGCAAAATAATGATGAAAGAAAGTTGTCAGTTGCAACAAAATTTACAAAGTTCACAAGTGATTACTTTCATAAAAAAGGAATTCCTGTTGAAATTATTAAATTAAATGGATCCGTAGAACTGGCACCAGTTCTTGGCCTTACACCCTATATTGTTGACCTTGTGGAAACAGGAAGCACTCTAAAAGCTAATAATCTTGAAGTTCTTGAGAAGCTCGAAGACATAAAAGTTCATTTAATTGCAAATCCAGCCTATTATAAACTGCATTATAAGTCGATTAAGAAAATAGTATCTATTTTAAAAGGATAAATTAATGACTTCAAGAAAAATTGAGATTACAAGAAAAACAAAAGAAACTAATATTTCTCTTTCCCTTGATCTTGATGGGGGCAGTATTCAAATATCAACTGGTATTCCTTTTTTTGATCACCTTCTAACAGCCCTTGCCTTTCATGGCAATATTGGAATTGACCTTCAGGCAAATGGAGATATTGAAGTTGATCCCCATCACCTTGTAGAAGATACAGGTTTGGTTATTGGAACAGCCCTGCGAAAAACAATAGAAAGCTATGGTGCAATAACACGTTTTGCTCATACTATTATTCCTATGGATGAGGCTCTTTCTGAAATAACTCTTGATGTATGCGGAAGGCCATATTTAGTTTACAAAGCAGAATACCCTCAGGAATATTCAGGACAATTTCAAATGGCTCTACTTGCGGAATTTTTTGCTGCTTTATCAAATACCGCAGGTATGGCGTTACATGCTGAATGCAGATATGGAAAAAATAGCCATCATATGGCAGAATCACTTTTCAAGGCTCTTGGAAAAGCTCTAAAAGCAGCATTTGAGCTTACAAACTTAAAAATTGTTATGTCAACTAAAGGGAAACTGTAAAATTATTCCAATATCTCTAATTTTATTTACTTTTATATAATATTTCATTTGAAATAAATTTGATAACTATATATACTTCATTATGGAGAGTGGTTTAAAATTGTCAACAATTAAACACCCTGGGTTCATCAAAACAGTTAAGTCAGAAATAAATTCTTCTGATAAAGTGGCCTTAATAAGAAAGGGGAATGAGCTATTTAATTCTGGTAAGTATGAAATTGCCAAACGAATTTTTATTACAACAGGTTATTCTGATGGTTTGATTCGAATGGGTGATTATTATGCAAAAAATAAAAATCATGCAGATGCATTAAAAATGTACTGGTTGGCTCCGGCTCCAGAACAATTTGAGCAAATATCTGAGCGTACAGCTATGATTATAAGAAAATGGTTGAAAGAAGAGGAAAAAGTCAATGAGTGACCTAACAGATAATATTGAAGAAGAAAATATAGAAGTTCCTAAAACTCCTGAAGAACTGGAGCAGATAAAAATATCAGAACTTTCAAAACGTGGTTATCAGCTTCTCAAAGAAAAATTAATTTCTGAAGCAGAAGATTGCTTTAATGAAATACTAGAAATTGACAGTGATAATAATTATGCTCTTGTAGGCCTTGGTGATGCAGCAAGGAAAAAAGGCAAATTTAAAGATGCAATTATTTTCTATCAGCGATGTCTTGATCTTTACGAATTAAATAATTATGCACTTTTTGGTCTGGCTGACTGTTACAAGGCACTTAGGAAATTTAATCAGGCAATAAAAATATGGGAACAATATCTGGTTCATGACAGTGGAAATATTACTGTACTCACACGGGTTGCAGATGCCTATAGAAAAATAAAAGATTTTAAAAGCTCTAAAGAAGTTTACCTTCGGGTGCTGGAACTTGAAGCTGATAATCCCTATGCTCTCATAGGGTTGGGTCACCTTCATTATGACTTCAAAGAATTTAGGGATGCTCTTCATTATTGGGAAAGAATGGTGGAAGTAAGAGCTGACTCTATTGACATAAGAGTGCTTACATCACTTGGTAACTGTCATAGAAAACTAAAATCTCACGAAAGTGGTCTAAAATATTTTAGACAGGCTTTATCTATTGAACCAAATAATTTTTATGCACTTTTTGGACTTGCAGATTGTTATCGTGGTCTAAATAGAGACAAGGAATCTTTGGAATGTTGGCAAAAAATACTGAAACTTGATCCTTATAACAAAGTAATTCTTACCAGAGCTGGTGATTCCTACAGAGCCCTGGAAGATTTTGACAATGCCGAAGACTATTATCATAAGGCTCTTAATATTGAATTTGATGCATATGCTATACTCGGTCTTGCCCTGATAAATAAAGAAAAAGGTAATTTTGTTAGTGCCATAGAAAGTCTAAAGGGGCTTTTAAAGAACGATAGAAAAAATCACCGTCTTTATACAGAAATAGCAGAATGTTATCTGGTTCTGGGTCAAAAGAAAGAAGCTATAGAAATTCTGGAAGAATTCCAGAAACTTGGTATAAGAAATATATATGTAACAAACCTTATGGCACGCATTAAAACGTCCTAAGAAGACAAAACATGAAACCAATGCTAACAGGAATGATGCCTGAAGAAATCTCAGAATATCTTGCTTTAAAGCCTACCTTCCGGGCTAAACAGGTATTTGAATGGATTCATAAGGGAATAACAAGTTTTCAGGAAATGACAAATCTTCCTCTTGATCTTAGAGAGTCTTTAAAAGATATTCCTGTCCTTAGCTCTGAAATTTCACAGGAAGCTGTGAGTGATGACGGAACATCAAAAATAACACTCAAATTATATGACGGCAGATATATTGAAAGTGTACTTCTTATTGATGAAAACGATAGAAGAACTGCATGTTTATCCAGTCAGGCTGGTTGCGCTATGGGTTGTACTTTTTGTAAAACGGCAACAATGGGTCTTCTTAGAAATCTAACTGCCGGCGAAATTGTGGAACAATTCCTTCATCTTCAATCCAGATATGGAAATATATCAAATATAGTATTTATGGGTATGGGTGAGCCTCTGGCAAATTTGGATGAAGTTCTTAAATCTATTAAAATACTTCATGACCCCAAGGGCCAGAATATTGGACTTAGAAAAATTACTATTTCGACAAGCGGCATAACAAGAAAAATAAGAGAGCTTGCAAATACAGAGCTGCCTATGCGACTTGCTGTATCATTGATAAGTGCAGATGAAGGTATCCGGGAAGAATTAATGCCTGTTGCAGGAAAAGAGCCCTTAAAACAATTAAAGGAAAGTCTGATCTATTTCCAGAGAATAGCAAAAAAACGTATTACTATAGAATACGTACTAATGGCAGGTATTAACGACAGAAAAGAAGATGCAATAAAACTCAGACATTTTGTAAACGACTTAAAAGTTATAGTAAATATTATTCCATGGAACCCGGTAGAAGAACTCCCCTACCAGGAACCGGATGACAAAACTGTGGATTCTTTTATTACCACCCTGGAAGATCTAAGTATTCCGGTAACTAAAAGATACCGGAAAGGCAGATCTGTTAACGGTGCATGTGGACAACTAGCTGTGCTCCAGAACAGCTCTGATTCTTCGGACTCCAGCAGAACTTGACTGTTCTTTCTTTATTCTGAAATATCCCATACTACCAGTACTTGACACGTGAGGGCCTCCGCAGACCTCTTTAGAGAAATCGCCAATAGAGTAAACCTTAACCTGTTCGTCATACTTATCACTAAAAAAGGCAAGAGCACCCTTCTCTTTTGCCTGCTCCAGAGAGATAATCTCCATAGATACTGGAAGATCATCTTTTATCTGTTTATTAATAAGATCCTCTACCTCTTTAATCTGTTCTGGGGTCATTTTTTCCGGATGAATAAAGTCAAATCGAAGCCTCTCGGGAGTAATATTACTCCCTTTTTGCTGCACATGATCACCTAAAACTATCCTCAGGGCCTTATGAAGCAGATGAGTTGCTGTATGAAGAGCAGTTGTGGTTTCAGAATTATCAGCAAGACCGCCCTTAAAAACCTTATCTGCTCCCTGTTTTGACAATGCCTGATGTTTCTCAAAAGCCTTGTCAAAACCAGCTTTATCAACCTTTAATCCATGTTCTGCAGCAAGTTCTTCTGTAATTTCAAATGGGAACCCATAAGTATCATAAAGTTTAAATGCCATTCGTCCTGGAATTATCGGATTTTTACTTTTTAAAAGATTGGGAAGAAGTTTTTCAAATTCATGTTCCCCTTTTTGAAGTGTTAAGGAAAACCTTTCCTCTTCTGCAGCAAGTTCCTTAATAATACTTTCCCTGGATTTTTCCAGCTCCGGATAAGTTTGTTTATACTGATCAATTACCAAAGATCCAAGTTCCGGTAAAAAAGATCCTTCAATTCCAAGTTTTCTACCATGTCTGATAGCACGTCTAATTAATCTTCGAAGAATATATCCCTGACCAAGATTTGAAGGTTTTACCCCCTGCTCATCTCCAAGAATAAAAACTGAAGTTCTACAATGATCAGTAATAATACGAATTGAGACATCTGTAATATCATCGGTTCCATACTTACTTCCGGATATTTTCTCAACCTGCTCAATTAACTCTACAAAACCTGCTGTTTCATATACAGAAGATTTACCCTGAAGCATCGCTACTGTTCTCTCTATACCCATTCCTGTATCAACACATTTTCGACTCATAGGAACATAAGACCCATCTTCCTGCTTATTGTACTGCATAAAGACATCATTCCAAATTTCAAAATACTTACCACAATGACAACCAGGCCTGCAGTCCGGCCCACATGCTGTTTTCCCTGTATCTATAAACATCTCAGAATCAGGGCCACAGGGGCCTGTAGCTCCAGCCGGTCCCCACCAGTTATCTTCCCGTGGAAGAAAGTATATTCTTTCATCTGGAATACCCAGAGATCTCCATACTGCTGCCGACTCATCATCTGCAGGAACCTCAGAATCCCCTTCAAAAACAGTTACAGACAACTTATCCGGTTCAAACCCCAGCCATTCAGATGATGTTAAAAATTCATAACTCATCTTAATGGCATCTTCCTTAAAGTAATCCCCTAAAGACCAGTTTCCAAGCATTTCAAAAAAAGTTAAGTGGCTGGGATCTCCCACTTCATCAATATCGCCTGTTCTTATACATTTTTGGAAGTTGACAAGCCTTTTCCCAGCAGGATGATCTTCCCCTAACAGATAGGGTACAAGAGGGTGCATTCCGGCAGTTGTAAACAGTACAGTGGGATCATTCTCAGGAATTAGTGATTTACCGCTTATCTGCTTATGGTTTTTTGATACAAAAAACTCAATATATTTATTTCTCAATTCATTTGATGTCATTGTTAAGCCTCTTTCTCTGCCTTTAAGTGTGATGATTATATGTGTCTCAATTGTCAATTGCAAGAGGAGAACTCTTTCATAATATTATTATCTGTTTTACAGCCTTTGGGCAATTAAATATGAACTGTATAATCCAGAGTATCATTGCTGGACTTTATAAAAAAGGTTAGTATCTTTCATACAAGACAAGAAGAAGAGGATTGGAATAAAAATGATAATAAACTGGTATCCCGGACACATGTACAAGACCCGGAAAGAAATAACAGAGTCTCTCAGTCAAACAGATGTAATAATAGAGTTACTTGATGCCAGAATTCCATCTTCAAGTAGAAATCCGCTTATTGATGAGCTGGTTAAAGATAAAAAGCGTATAATTATTATTAATAAAAGCGATTTGGCAGATCCTGCAGTTACAAATAAATGGACAAAATTTTTCAACGACCAGGAAGGTATAACAGCAATATCAATATCGAGTACAGAAGACAAGAATCCAGGTAGAATTGTAAAAATGTGCAGAGATATGTGCAAAGATGAGGTCTGGTTTGAAAGAAGACCTGTAAGAGCAATGATTGCAGGTATTCCCAATGTAGGAAAATCTACTTTGATAAATAAAATACGTGGTAAAAAAAAGGCAGAAGTAAGCAATAAACCTGCAGTTACAAAAAGATTTCAAAGGGTAAGCATCTCCAAAGGTTTTGAACTTATAGATACCCCCGGTGTACTCTGGCCTAAGTTTGAGGATCAGACTGTAGGGTATAAACTGGCCATTCTGGGAAGTATTAAAGACAGTATTCTGGATATACAGGATATTGCCAGATTTGCATATAATTATATGTATGAACATTATGGGGATCGTATTAAAACCAGATTTAAAATTGATAATCTTCCGGAAGAATCCCAGGAAGGCATTACTTTAATTGGGAAAAAGAGGGGTTTCTTGCTTAAAGGCGGTTCTATAGATTACGACAGAGCCTGCCGTCTGCTTATTCAGGAGATTAGAGATGGGAAACTGGGTAAATTAAGCTTTGATGAGGTGCCTAATGAAGACTAATCTGGAAGAAACTCTCTCCTATCTAAAAGAGATGGGTTTTACTGAATATGAGGCAAAGGTATACGTTTCACTTTTAAATCAGCACCCAGCAAGCGCATATACAATTTCCCAGAATTCAGGAGTTCCCCATTCCAGGGTTTATGATATAACCCGGAGACTGATAAAAAAAGGGGTAGCTGTTTCTACTGGAATTAAGCCTGAACTTTTCAGCCCGTTATCCCCGGATGATCTGGTTGATAAACTTCGCCGTGAATATAATCAATTTACAAAAGAGCTGGAAATAAGGTTAAAATCTACTAATTTTACTTCTGACTTCGATCCTGTATGGAACCTTCCAAATAAAGAAAAATCCTTTGAAATGGCTTGTGATATTATAGATCAGGCAGAAAAAACAATTTATACAGGAATATGGTCACAGGAACTCCCCCTAATTAGCAGTAGTTTAAAAGCTGCTGCTGAACGTGGTGTAAGGGTTCTTACATTGATATATGGAAAAGACACCCTTGATTTTGGTGAAATATATAACCATGATATTGAAAATATGGGGCCTGTTGAAGAACTAGGCAGGACACTTGACTGTGTAGTAGATTCGGAGATGTGCATTACAGGCGCATTGGGTGGAATTGAAAAATGCCAGGTAATCTGGACTAAAAACAGAGGTCTTGTTCAGTCCATAGAAAGTTACATTGCCCACGATTTTTATCTGGCGGAAATTCACAAACATTTCGGCAAAGAGATTGACGATGTCTTTGGAAAAAATCTGCTAAAACTACGGAATAAATTTCATACGTAGGGGACGGTCACGACCGTCCCCTACATATGGAAATATTCTATATAAAATCTTCAAAATCAGGATGTGTATTCCTTTTGGAAAATTCCTGAAAAAAATAGACCATATTACCATTTTTACTTACTCTAATATCTGCATGCCCATTACTTACAAGTTTTTCCAGGGCTCTTTTTGCCTGATCAATACTTAAACCACTTTCAACTGCAACCTCTGAAGGTGTTGCTATACCTTTATTTTCCTTGGCTGTTTTAAGAATAACCCTTTCAAGACTATCTTTCTTTATTTCTGACCGCATTGATTTTTTAAAATTACTTTGAATAAAATCTGGTTGACTCCGGGGATTACGGTCATATATAGCATCTCTGTATGCGTTTCTTAGATTAGCTTCCCTAACCTGTAATGGCATGGTTACAAGATCGTAAAAAGATCCAAACCCACCAAGACCACCAGTAAACATAAATATAAGACCTGTACCCCATTTACCAAGATAGAAACGATGAAAACCCAAGGCTCCCAGCCCGGAAACAAGCCATAAAAAATACGCAAGTCCTGTTGAATACACTTAAGCTCCTCCTA
>JAOZPU010000041.1:17825-19324 GCA_029932585.1 Spirochaetia bacterium
TAAATATACACATCTTTTTCTCTGGAGAGAACTATATTCCCCTGAATTTCTTTATCTTTTAGATAATCGAGAAATTCCTTCATAGCTTTATCAACATCAGACTTCCTCATAACTCCTAATGCATCCTCTTCGTATTTAATAAACTCTATTCTTCTTTTAGATACGTTATAAATTATCTTATTACGCAATTCACTGCTCTGCCCCTTTAAAAGAATTGCAATTTCAGTATCTGTAAATTCCCGAAGAATTTTTTCCATGTCTGCATCACGTACAAAATGGATGGTATCTACTGTAAACAATTTATCTCTAACCGACTCTGCCAGCTCTTCATCTGAATCTGATAAATTATCTAAAATTCGACCTTCATCAGATAGATCCATATTTTTCAATATTTCAGCAAGAACAGACTGTCCATCAACTTCTTCAGTTATAACCTTCCCCTGCATTCTAATCCGTTCTATTAAAACCTCTTCCATCGACATAATTATTTCAGGAGAAACTTTTTCCATACTGGCCATCCTGGTAATAAGGGCAGTCTGGATATCGGGAGTCATACTCTCAAGAACTTTAGAAGACTTTACAGGATCAAGAAAAGACAAAATAACTGTTAAAACATGTACAGGTTCTTTTCTTAAAATCATTATCAACTGTTGAAATTCCAGATCTTCCAAAAAAGCAAAAGGTTTTTCCCCGTTAAAGGGTATCACTTTCTTAAAAATAGCACTTCCTTTTTCATCACCAAATGCGACATGTAGCATATTCTTTGCAACTTCAATACCTCCCGTAGGGGAGGGTCGCGACCCTCCCCTACGAGAGCCAAACTCTTTTAATAATTTTGCTGCTTCCTCATGATCAATTTGTTTAATACTTGCAATTTCTCTGGTAATTGCTTCTATCTCTTTGGATGAAAAATGTTTTAAAACAGTGGAAGCTTCCCTCTTTCCTAACAACAATAGGAATTTAGCTGCTTTTCTGTAACCCCCAAGACTTCCTACTTTTAAAAAACCTCTAAGGGGAGATTCATTATTGTTACTATTTATCAAAGGAACCCTATTCCCAATAATTTGATCTTTTTCAATATTGTCAATAACTTGATTTTTACTGGCTTTTACAACAGGAGTTTCTGTATCTACTGATTTAGTTGATTTTAAAACGGAACCTGTCTTGTATGCATTTTGTAGTCGTCTTTTTTGATCCATAGGATTATAATAACCCAGCCTGTTTTTATGGTCAATGAATGGTCCCTGGAATCTAATTATGATCTCTGCCATTTGTAAGGGCAGCCACGAGGGTTTGCAGAGCAAATCCTCGTGACTGCCCCTACAATGAATTAAATATCTACACTGGGTTGACAGATTCTCGTATTATTTGTATAAATACTCTCGCAGTGCCGCTGTAGCTCAGTCGGTAGAGCAGAGGACTGAAAATCCTCGTGTCAACAGTTCAATTCTGTTCGGCGGCACCTAAATAAAAACCCTCTCCAATGGAGAGGGTTTTTT
>JAOZPU010000180.1 GCA_029932585.1 Spirochaetia bacterium
CGTTTTTTTCATTTTTGTGTCCTTTAAAATTATTAATAAAAATTACTATTATTATAATGATAATATTTATAAAATCAAGCTAATGACTATAAATCAGTTTTTTTTTAAAATGGTAAATGGGACACAGCACAAAAAGCTCTATTATCTTCTACTATCTTCTTTTTGAAAAATATGGCACAATACCCTCCAAGAATAGGAGTTTTGTATTTTAAATGAAATCAGTTGGTTTTTTCAGAATTGTAAAGCCTGACAGTTTAAGTTTTAAATTCTCTATTATAATTCTAATTAGCAGTTCAATAATTGTACTGTTAGCCTTAATTCCTCAAACACTTCAGGAACACAGACAAAGATCAGAACAGATATCCAGAAATATTGGATTTATAGAAAATAGTTATCTTCCTGCCATGAATAAAAGTTTATTCAATTTTGATATGGAGCAAACTAAAGTTCTACTTAATGGAATAATTTTTATGGATGGAGTAGATTATTGTGAGCTCCATGATGATACAAGTTTAGATTCTCCCATACTTTCAGCTGGGACTTTACCCGGAAAAATAAATTTCATTCAAACCTATAATCTGGAATATAAAACCATTAAAGGCTATAATACACAACTTGGAACTTTAATTCTTATTGGTAACAGAACCGAATTTTTAATAACTCTAAAAAAGGCTGCTATTACATATCTTACTTCCGGTCTTTTTACAGTACTTATCCTAACTTTTATAGTTCTTATAACTTTTCAAAAGCTTGTCGCCAAGCCTTTAAGTAAACTGGCAAATTATACAAAGACCCTGGATTTTTCAAATTTATCAAGCAGGGATATTCTACAGAATAAAAACAGAAAAGATGAAATTGGGATGGTCGCTAATGCAATAGAGGATATGACTAAGCGATTAATAGTTGATCTAAAAGAGAAAGAGATCTCTGAAAAAAAACTTTCAGCTTCAAATCACCGCTTCAGTTCAGTTTTGAACAGTCTGGATACTTTTGTTATTGTTATTGATATTTACACAAAACGAGTACTGTTTAGTAATGCACCTGCAAATATTATTTTTGGAGATATGGTAGGTAAAATATACACAGAAATTGTAAAGGGGAAATATAGCAGTCTCTGCAAATGCTGGGATAATAACCCTAAAGATATTCCGGTTCTTGATGAAGAAGGGTCATTTATTATTAAGGAAATTAATAATACAGAAACAGATCAATGGTTTGAATGCCGTATTAGAAAAATACAATGGTCCACAGGTGAAGAAGTATATCTAAAAATTATAACAGATATAACGAAAAGAAAGAAATACAGTAATATGATTGTTCAATCAGAAAAAATGCTCTCCCTGGGTGGATTATCTGCTGGAATGGCCCATGAGATAAATAATCCCCTTGCTGGAATGATGCAGAATGCCCAGGCAATAAGCAATCGGCTTATGTCCAATTCTAAAGCCAATATTGAAGCTGCAAATACAGCGGGAACCAACCTTGCTTCCATAAGGAATTTTTTAGAAGAAAGAAAAATTTTCAATCAGCTTCAGAGGATACAGGAAGCTGGAATAAGAGCGGCAGAAATTGTTAAAAGTATGCTGGATTTTTCACATAAAGGTAGTGCAAAATCCTCCCAGAATATTGCAGAACTATTGGATAAAACGGTAGACCTTGCAGGACAGGATTACGATCTAAAGAAAGATTTTGACTTTAGGAATATTAATATCGTACGTAAATATGAAGAAAATCTACCCCTTATAGTTTGTGATTCTGCTAAAATACAACAGGTTTTTTTGAATATTCTAAAAAACGGTGCCCAGGCAATGACCCATTCGATACTTCGACAAGCTCACCACGACGCAGGCTCAGGGACCGCCCATTCGGCAAGCTCAGGGACCGAAAAACTACATTTTATTCTTTCAATAAAACAGGAATCCGAGAGGATAAAAATAGAAATAACCAATACAGGTTCAGGAATAAGCAGGGAAATACAAAATCGTATATTTGAACCATTCTATACTACAAAACCTGAAGGAATAGGAACGGGCCTGGGATTATCAGTCTCCTACTTTATCATCACCGAAATACATAATGGAGAGATAAAGGTTGAGTCCGACGGCATATCATGGGTTAAGTTTATTATCCTTTTACCTATTTCCTAAGTTTTAAACTTATTAACTTCAGAAAGATATTTTAGTCCCAGTACAGAAGGACCTTCCCGGACTGACCGGAAGCCATAACTTCAAAACCCTTTTCAAAATCGTCTATTGGCAAACGGTGAGTAATTATCCGTGTTATATCCAAACCCGATCGTATCATAGCAGCCATTTTATACCAGGTCTCAAACATCTCGCGGCCATAAATACCTTTAAGTTGAAGCCCTTTGAATATAATATCATTCCAGTTAACCTGGCTCTCTTCTGAAGGAATTCCTAGCATGGCAACCCGCCCCCCGTTATTCATACAGTGAAACAACTGATTCTGGGCTGAAGGATTACCGGACATCTCTAAACCAATGTCAAACCCCTCAAGCATATGAAGCTCACTCATTATCTCTTCCAGTTTGTCATTCTTAATATTAACAGCCCTGGTTGCTCCCATTTGTCTGGCAAGATTAAGTCGATATTCGTTTACATCTGTAATTATTACATACCTGGCACCTGCATGCTTAGCAACAGCTGCAGCCATTATACCAATAGGGCCTGCTCCGGTAATAAGAACATCTTCGCCAACAGCATCAAATGACAAGGCAGTATGAACAGCATTACCAAAGGGATCAAAAATTGCAGCGACTTCATCACTTATAAAATCATCCAGTTTAAATGCATTTCCTGCAGGAAGTACAAGATATTCCGCAAAAGCACCCTGAACATTTACACCAATCCCTTTTGTATTTCTGCATAGATGTCGTTTGCCAGCTCTGCAGTTACGGCAATGGCCACATGTTAGATGCCCCTCTCCGGAAACTCTGTCACCTAGTTCAAACCCTTTTACCTCACCACCTATTCCAACAACAGTTCCAACAAATTCATGTCCAGTAATCATGGGAACGGGAATAGTTTTTTGAGACCAGGTATCCCAGTTATAGATATGAACATCTGTACCACAAATTGCAGTAATTTTTATCTTTATAAGAAGATCATTGTGGCCATACTCCGGCTCCGGTGCATCTATCATCCAGATTCCAGGTTCCTTTTTAGTTTTAGCAAGTGCTTTCATAAACATTCTCCCTTATTCCAGTGTATAGTATATAAATAGTTAATAAAGTAAATTTACTTTATTAACTATCCTAAAGATAAACAATCAGTAACCCTATAAAGATAACCAGCACTCCCAATATTTTAGGGGCACTCCATTTTTCTTTAAGGAAAAACATCCCTGTAAATGCTCCCAAAGGAATACTAATCTGACGGAATGCAGTAACATAGCTTACATGTGTAACCATTGGATAGCAGATTAAAATTATAACATAAGCAGCTGCAACCATAAGTCCGGCAGCAATAGTTGGGAACTTCTCTTTTTTAAGTATTGTAAATAATTCTTTTTGTTCAACTTTATTTATTAGAATATACAAACCCAGAAAGATAGAAACAAAAATCATCTGAACTGTAAAATAAAAAACAGCACTAAGAATTGAATCTCCTTCTGTATTTCTAATTATATTCATAGCACTGCTGTCAAGAAAAGTATATCCGGTAGTACCAACAGCAGCCAGAACTGCAAAAAGTGTATACACCTTAAAGTATTCTTTAAAGGAGAGACGACTCAAAGTTTTCTGAGGAAGGATAAGACAACCGGCAAAAACTACAAACATCCCCAAGAGAGAATAGAAGGTCAGACCTTCTGTACTTCCTGCAAGGAAACTGACAAATGGGACAAAAAGAACAGGAAGGGCTCTTGCCAAAGGATATGTTATAGACATTTCTCCTGTTCTGTAGGCTCCTGCCAATCCAGAATAATAAACAGACTGAAAGAACCCGGAAAACAACAGATAGATCCAAACTTTCCAATAAATTGAAAAATCAAAACCTAAGATTAACAAAACTGGAAAAAGAACAAGAACCGAAGCAAAGGATGCCGTAAAAAAGAATGCAGCAGAGGGAGTCCTTTTCTTTCCCAGGGTATTCCAACTTACATGGAGGAAGGCTGAAAGGAATATAAGAGAAGCAACAATTAAATTCATAATAACCTGGTTATTCCGAAGCTTTTTTAAAGGCTTCAAGAAGCCTGTCAATATCTTTCATTGAATGTTCACTGGAAAGTTGAACTCTAATTCTTGCCTTTCCTTTAGGAACAACAGGAAAGGAGAATGGAATTACATAAATTCCGTTTTCATAAAGACTTTCTGCAATTTTTACAGCAAGCTCCTCATGGTAAAGCATAACAGGTATTATTGCAGTATTACCATTAGGAACATCAAACCCTAAACCCTGCATTTTTTCTCTAAAATAATCTGCTTTTGTTTTAAGATCAGACGAATATTTACCATTACTGTTTTTTAAAAGGGTAAGTGCTTCTATTGAAGCTGCAGCTACTGCCGGAGCAAGGGTATTTGAAAAAAGATAGGGTCTGGATTTCTGCCGTAGCATTTCCACAATCTCTTTTTTTGCACAAATGCACCCTCCTGAGGCTCCACCAAGGGCTTTCCCAAAAGTTGTTGTTATAATATCAACCTTACCAAGTACACCACAGTACTCAGCCGTTCCTCTGCCGGTTTTCCCAATATAACCTGTTGCATGGGAGTCATCCACCATTACAAGAGCATTGTATTTTTCTGCCAGTGCACAAATTTTATCAACCGGAGCTATATCTCCATCCATTGAAAAAACACCATCTGTGCAAATAATTCTAAACCTGGAATCTTTAGCTTCTTCAAGCCCTTTTTCCAAATCTTTCATATCCATATGTTTGTAGCGTATACGTTTAGATTTTGCCAGTCTTATTCCATCTATTATTGATGCATGATTCAGCTCATCAGAAATAATTGCATCATTTTCATCAAAAAGAGGTTCAAATACACCACCGTTTGCATCAAAACAAGCTGCGTAAAGAATTGCATCATCACAACCTGTAAAGTCTGCTATCTCTTTTTCAAGTTGCTTATGTACAGACTGGGTTCCACAGATAAACCGAACAGAAGAGAGGCCAAATCCCCACTTTTCAAGACCCCGGACCGCAGCTTTTTTTATATTATTATTATTGGCGAAACCTATATAGTTATTTGAACAGAAATTGAGAACTTTCTTACCATCTGCTGTCTCAATATGACTTCCCTGAGGGGTAGTTAAAACCCGTTCATTTTTATAAAGTTTCATCTTTTTTAGTTCATTCAGTTTCTCTGAAAGATGATTTGTAAAGTCTTTGTTCATAACTTTCTTCCTTAATAATAAATTATAATTTCAATACTCCTGCCTCTCTCAAGCAAGAACAATACCAGTATTATACAACCCACTCAAGCCCAAGCTCAGCAAGCTTTCCAGATCTTGGAACACCTG
>JAOZPU010000042.1 GCA_029932585.1 Spirochaetia bacterium
TGCCCGAAGAGAGACTCGAACTCTCACGTCCTTGCGAACACTAGTCCCTGAAACTAGCGTGTCTACCAATTTCACCATCCGGGCGACACTGAAAGTATACTAAAGAACTGGGGTGCTGTTGTCAATAAACCAATTCTTATTTTTGCAGATTTAAAAAATAAAACAGAATTGGTTGCTTAAAACTAAATTTGTCTGAAAATCGATATATTATTAATGGCTCCAGGGGGTTAACCCCTTCCCAAAAATTAAACATACAGTAAATTGTCAAGCTGACAACTATATATAAATTCATTTGATTTGCATGCAATAATATGCTATATTGCATGCATAAGGAGTTCATTATGCCAACTTTACAGGTCAGAGATCTCCCTGAAGATGTCTATATAAAATTAAATATGGTAGCAAATGAAGAAAACAGAAGTATTGCCCAACAGACAGTTATGCTCTTAAAAGAAAGCTTAGGGTTACACTCAAATAATAAACTAAGAAGAAAAGCTTTGCTGAATAAGCTTTCAAAGAAAAAATATCCAAATACCGATAATATTGATGTAGTTGAACTAATTAGAAAAGATAGAGAAAGATAGAAAAAAGTGATTATTATACTGGATACCTCTGCTGCTATTGATATTTTATTAAGTAAAGGTAATTTTGAAATATATAAAAGAGAAATAGAAAAAGCAGATACTGTAATTGCTCCGGAGATATATCTTTCTGAAATTACAAATGTATCCTGGAAATATAACAAACTTGCAGGGTTTACCCATGAAGAATCTTTAAGTCTGGCAGAGGATGGAATAAATTTAATTGACCAATTTATTCCTGTAAAAGATCTATGGAAAGAATCTCTTAGGGAGGCTATTAATAATAATCATCCTGTTTACGATTGCCTATATATTGTGTGTGCCAGACGAAATGATGGAATCTTGCTCTCTAAAGATAAAAAACTAAAAAATATATGTACTGAACTCAAAATCCAAACTTTGTAATATAGGAAAAAGGCCCCGGAAAATACCGAAGCCGAAGTACTGATTAAAAAGTGATGACTTTAATAATCATCATCACTGAATTTATTTTTTCTATTATCTTTAATTGTTTTTAATGCTTTACCCACAATGGTATCCAGTTGTGGTTTAAAAAAATACCCTATTGCTATACCTACTATTATCCAAAAAATCATTATTCATCCCCCTATAATCGCTTTCGAGCACTTTCCTTTGATTTATTTGAATAAAAAATAATATTCACTTAATTTCACGGAAAGTCTCTGTCGCTGAATGATAAAAAAGATTTACTTTTATATCAACAAAATAATATAAAATCTTTTTATCATTCCCCCTTAACTATCTCTACCTTAATGCCTTCTTTTGTTTCAATTATATCATTTGCCGGTATGACTACTTTTAGTATACCATTTTTGAAGACTGCTTTCACCTTTTTCTGGTCAAATTTACTTTCAGGAACAAAATATTTTTGTTCAGGAACCTCTTTGTATTTTAGACGACGTTTAAAATACTTAACTCCATCACCATGATCTACAACCGGAGATTTTGCAGAAAATACCAGGTAATCACCTTTAAACTCAACATTAAGATCACTCTCGTTGAATCCTGCCAATGCAAATTCGAATATAAGACTTTTCTCACCTGTAACAAAAATATTAACCGGTGGGTAGGAATAATTAGGGTAATAATCTACATGGTCATTTCCACCATGATGTACACCCTCTTTAAATGCATCTCCGAAACCTTTTGTGGCCTCGAAAATCTCGTCCATAATCTGACCAAGATCTATAACCATCTTGTCTCTCATATAACACCTCTTTCTATGTGTTGCTAAGCCCCTTATACAAGGCGGCTTTAATCGAGTTCCTTTCGGCAACTCTCATTACCTAATATAAGCAAATACTGTGCCATATCCAAATTAAATAAATTTCAATAATACTAACTACTTATATTACATAGATTTAAACAACCAATTGGTTCTTAAGTAATTGTTTTTTTATAAATTTGGTAAAACTATACGAGTCATAATGATACTAGAGATAAATAAGATGAAAATTTTGTGTCATTATTTCCTTAGAACGTCGACTAAATATGGTTAATCTGCTACTATTTGCAAACTTTGCAGAGGAAATTGAAAAACTTGAAGAGTTTTACAATTTCCTGCATTTTAAGCCGCTTAGAACACCTTTTCCGGATAATCAGTTATTGTTAGAAAGCGGCTTTACACAATAATTTTTCTCTAAGAAGGGTTTATGAGTTTTAAAATTCTTATACTAGGTGAAATAGTAGGAAAGCCTGGTATTTTTTGTATAAAAAAAGGTCTTACCAGGTTAAAAGAAGAATATGATGTTGATTTTGTTGTAGCCAATGGTGAAGGGACAACAGGTGGTTTTGGTATTGGGAAAAATCACTCTATTCAACTTCATAAACTGGGAATTGATGTTATAACAACCGGAGAGAAAGTTTTTTTTAAAAAAGATATGGTCAGCCATATTGGAAATAGTTCCTATATTTTAAGGCCCGCAAATTATCCTCCAGGCACTCCTGGTCGTGGATGGCGTGTATACAAAGTTGGAAATAAAAATGTAGCTGTAGTTTCTCTATTGGGGCAGTCAGGTTTTCATAGAATACACCTTAGTAATCCCTTTACTTTTATTCCGGATATTATAAACAGAGTTAAAGATGAAGCTGATATTATAATTCTTGATTTTCATGCTTCTACCACTGCAGAAAAATATTCTATGTTTTTTCATGTTGATGGATCTTTAAATGCTGTGTTGGGGAGCCATTCCAAAGCTATTTCTGCAGATGCTGCAGTGTTTCCAAAAGGTACAGGTGTAATATGTGATACTGGAAGAACCGGCAGTTCCACAGGAGTAGGAGGCCTTGCTCCTGATATTGAAATTGAACAATTTTTATCCCAAATTCCTGAACGATCAAAAGAGTGGTGGAATGATCTTGAAATTCAGGGTGCCATTGTAGAGATAGATGATGAAAATAAAACAAAGAGTATTAAGGAAATAAGATATCCTATAACGGAGGTGCCTAATGATTGAGCAAGGGAAAATAACTGATATTAATGGAGAAGAAATTATTCTTTCCTGTTCATCTTTAAGCGGTGGCTGTCAAAAATGTAAAGCAAGCTCATTCTGTTCTACTGATGGGAAGATATTCAGTGCTATAAATGGCAAAAATATCGATCTAAAACAGGGTGATACAGTAGAAATCCACCTTCCACCCGGACAAACAATTTTTGCAGGCTTCATGGTTTTAATTTTCCCACTACTCTCCTTCATCCTTTTCTTTCTAGGAGGATCATGGCTATTTAACGATAGTGAAGGTATGGGAATTCTATCTGGCATACTAGGTCTTTCCACAGGATTTTACATAACCTATTTATATAATAAAATAAATAAACGAAAAAATACCCCAAGAATTACAAAACTAATAAACTAATAAATCTTAGCCCCGAAGGGGTGTCCTATCTCCTAACGAGGTGGTGAAGCCCCTCGTTTCTTAAAAAAACGATCACGATCCTATATCTCTACTATCTTTTCTCTTTTACCAGCTTATTCAACGTAGAAGCCATATTATCCAGAGAAACCACATGTTCAATAAAACCTCTTTCTGCTGCAACCTTCGGCATTCCATAAACTATGGAAGACTCTTCATCCTGGCCTACAGTTATACCACCCTTTGCATATACAGTACCTATTTCAGAGGCTCCATCCCTTCCCATTCCAGTCATTATAACCGCAAGGCTGTTTCCACCATAATATTTTGCTACAGAAGCAAATAGTACATCTGCAGAAGGTCTGTGTCCATTCACAAGATCTGCAGAGGATGTGCGTAAAACTGTTGCCAGTTTCTTTTTCACAACCTCAACATGAAAATTACCAGGAGCAATAAATATTCTTCCCTTTGTCATAACATCGCCATCTGCAGCTTCTTTAACATCAAGAGGACAAATACGATCGAGGCTCTTTGCAAACTCAGTAGTAAACCCTGCAGGCATATGCTGAACAATAACTATAGGAACAGGAAAATCCGGATCTATATCTGCAAGAACAAGCCTTAAAGCATTTGGCCCTCCTGTAGATATTCCTATAGCTACAATATCAATATTTCCACCCTTTTCACGAGGAACCATTGAAAGAGTGGGAGGTATTTTCTTTTTAACAGGAGGTGCTATTTCAGCTTTTGAGGTACTTACCCTATTTTTAGTAGGAATTGATCCACTATTATATTTTTTACCATATGCCAGTAATGTAGAAATTATTTTATCTCTTACAACATGAATATCTTCTGAAATTGATCCGGATGGTTTTAATATAAAATCTGATGCTCCAAGAGAAAGAGCATCCATAGTTACCCTGGCACCTCTAACAGCAATAGAAGACAGTATAACAACAGGAATATCTATATTTAACCTTTTCCTTTCCTTAAGGAACTCAATACCATTCATTTCCGGCATTTCCAAATCTAAAAGAATTATGTCCGGATTTAATCTGGGTATCTTATCAAGAAGGAATTTACCATTCATTGCCTTCCCAGCCAGAACAAGACCATCCGCCTCATCAATAATTCGACCTATAAGATTTCGCATTAATGCAGAATCATCACATATCATTACAGAAATATCTTTCATAGATCTATCCTAACTAGAAAATTTTCGATACATAGTTGCAAAATCAGTTTTAAGAAACTCAAATTTTGTATCCATTCCAAATAAAGATTCAGAATGTCCTATAAACAGATAAGCATGATTATTCATTGACTCATAAAATTTATTTATTACATTATTTTGTGCTGCTTCATCAAAATAGATTATAACATTTCTACAAAAAGTAATATCCAGATTCCGTTGCCCACTATCAGCTTTTAAATTATGATAATCAAATTTAACACTGTTTCTAATTTCTTCTTTTACAAGATATCCATTTGGTTTTTTTTCAAAATACTTTTGAAGATATTTCTCTGATACACCGTTTACTTTTTGATCAGAGTAAAAACCCTCTTTTGCGGTCATTAAACATTTTAAACTTAAATCTGAAGCTGTTATGTCGAATTTGAAACCAGGAGGAAGTATATCCTTTAAAACCATAGCAAGAGAATAAGGTTCTTCACCTGTTGAACAGCCTGCACTCCAAATTTTAATAGTATTTTCCCCTCTGGATTTTTTATATTTAACAAGTTCGGGTATTACATAGTGTTCAAATGCCTTAAAATGAGCGGTATTTCTAAAAAATCTGGTTAGATTGGTTGTAACTGTATCCAGGAGAGTCTTCATCTCTCCCTCATCTGTTGTAATGTGTTTATAGTATTGATCAATATCAGAAATTCCCGATTTACGAAGCCGTTCTTTTAATCTACTCTCAAGAATTGTCCTGTTAGAAGGGGAAAAATGGATACCACTGGCATTATAAATGTAGTCCCGGAATTTGCTAAACTGTAATTCGGTTAAAAAGTTTTCAATTGGCATTAATTTACTTCCTATGCTGCTCGGCTATGTATCCCTATACTGGTCGCAACTTCGTTGCTGCTCATAAAAGCATCCATATATTAAAATTGTATTTCTTTGAGAGCCTCCTGTCAATAGATTTTTTTTATACAAGCTTTTTGTATAAGTAATAAAAAAGCCTGAAAAATTTATACAAAGTGTTATACTCATAGTTATAATGAAAGAAAAGATGTTTCAATTTAAAATTAAAGGTATTGCTCTGGACGATGAAAGCCAAATGCCAATTGTAATACTACAAAGCCTGGAAACGAGTAGGATCATTCCTCTCTGGATCGGCCCATTTGAAGCAAGTGCAATTATAATTGAAATTGAAGAAGTAAAACCCCCCAGACCCCTTACTCATGATCTTCTTTCAGAGTTTTTTATTAGACATAATTATAAACTCAAATATATCTACATTTATGATTTTATTAATGACCATCATATAGCTAAAATTGTGTATAAAAAAGGATTTAAAACATTTTCAATTGAAATTAGACCCAGTGATGGAATAGCCCTTGCATTAAGATTAAAAGCACCTATTTATGCTTCAGAAAAAGTAGCAAATACAGCTATTTCTGATCCAAAACTGCTTATAAGTGCCGGAAATTTTCAATCTGAAATACTCTACTTTAATCATGATAAGATTGACTCTCAATTTATGTAAAGTACAGGTACATAACTAGCCACTCATTTATGGTAATTGCCTATTTTCTTTCCCTGATCTATAATATGTAACTATGAAAAAATATATATTTGTAACAGGTGGTGTTTGTTCAAGTCTGGGTAAAGGTGTAACAGCTACATCAATTGGGAACCTTCTTGAAAATCGTGGTCTAGGTATAAGAATGATTAAAATTGATCCTTACCTTAATGTCGATGCAGGAACAATGAGCCCATATCAGCATGGTGAAGTATATGTAACTGATGATGGGACAGAAGCTGATCTTGATCTTGGAAATTACGCCAGATTCACAAAGGCACCATTGAGTAGGCTTAATTCTATTACTACTGGTCAAATATATCAGGAAGTTATAAAAAAAGAGAGAGAAGGACAATACCTTGGTCGAACAGTTCAGGTTATTCCCCACATTACAGATGAGATAAAAAAAAGAATCTTCCTTGCCAGCGATGGAGAAGATGTTGATGTTACAATTATTGAAGTAGGCGGAACTGTTGGAGATATTGAATCTATTCCATTTCTTGAAGCTGCACGACAATTTATTCATGATCTTGGAAAAGAAAATGTTCTTTTTGTTCATCTTACACTTATTCCTGAAGTTGCAGGTGGAGAATTAAAAACAAAACCAACTCAGCATTCTGTTAATAAATTAAGGGAAATTGGAATACAACCTGATATCCTTGTCTGTAGATCACCTGAATTCCTGGAGAAGGAGATGATCAGTAAAATATCTCTTTTTACCAATGTAGAAGAAAATTCAATAATTTCAGCTTATGATGTAAAAACTTCTGTTTATGAAATTCCTCTAATTTTTCATGCCCAGAACCTGGATAATATTATTCTGGATAAACTAAAACTCTCCGGATCTAAATGTAATCTCAAAGAATGGTCTGATATTGTTGAAGTTCTTAAAACTGCAGATAAAACTACTAATATAGGAATTGTAGGTAAATATATAAATCTTAATGATTCTTACAAATCAATTTATGAATCCGTTTATCATGGTGGGATTGCAAATAATACCAAAATTAATTTCATAAAAATTGATGCAGAAGAACTGGATAAAACAGAAGATATAAAGTCTATATTTAAAAATATTGATGGTATTCTAATTCCCGGAGGATTTGGCCAGAGGGGAATAAATGGAATGGTGAAAGCTGCACAATTTGCAAGAGAAAATACCATTCCTTATTTTGGGATTTGCCTGGGAATGCAGATAATGGTTATAGAATATGCACGAAATATTTTAGGGTTAAAGTCGGCTAACAGCACAGAATTTGCCCCTGAAACAAAAGATCCTGTTATCAGTCTCCTTGAAGAACAAAAGGGATTACGAAATATGGGTGGAACAATGCGCCTGGGAAAAAGTAAATCAATTCTAGTTCCAGGAACCCTAATACATAAAGCTTATGGTAAAACTGAAATATGGGAACGTCATAGACATAGATATGAAGTATCTTCTGATTACATAGAAGAACTAAAAAAATCAGGTATGATTATAGGAGGATATACTCAGAATAATAATCTTGTGGAATCTGTAGAGTGGAGTAATCACCCATGGAGTATTGGAGTTCAGTTTCACCCTGAATTTAAATCAACACCAGTTAATCCTCATCCTCTCTTTATTGATTTTGTTGAAGCAAGTATTAGTTATGCAAGTAATTAAACTGCTGTGTATAATAATCTTTCTTAGTTCTGTTTTTTCCTGTAGTATGAACTATGAAGATATTGAAATAGCACAAGAACTTGGTAATGACATTCCAGATAATGTTATAGAAAATTTCTCATATACCAGCGTAGATAATGGAAATATAATATTTCGCCTATACTCAAAAGAAGCTGAAAACTACAGTCAAAGAAACGAAACAATTCTTACTAAAGTTGTTTTTCGTGAATATAATACAAAAAATGAAATTGTAACTGAAGGAACAGCCGATAGAGGATTAATCCATACAGATTCTGATAATGCAGAATTAACAGGATCTCTTATAATTTATTCAGCTGAGAACGAAGCAGAAATTACTGCAGATTATCTATATTGGAATGATTCAGAAAAAACATTAAAAGGATCTGAAGAGGGATATGTAAAACTTCTTAAGAATTCCGGAACCCGGATATCAGGATCAGGATTTACAGGTGATATGAGATCAAAAAATTTCAGTTTTGATAAAAATGTACAGGGCATATACCATTATGAAGACGATTAGCATTCTAATTTTACTAACAGTTTTTATAGGCCCTATGTTCCCTGAAAATAAAGACTTCTTTTTTTCAAGTGATAGAACTTCTATTTCTCTGGCAAAAGGGAATGAACTTACAAGTTTAATGGGAAATGCCAAGATCAGCTCTGAGGAAACAAAAATCTCGGCTGATTCAATTGAACTTTTTGGGGATGATTTTCGTTTTGCCAGATGTACAGGAAATGTACAGGTAATTGATAAAAAACAGGGGATTCTAATTACCACAGAAAATTTATTTTTTGATAGAAAAAAAGAAATAATGACTATTTCGGGTTATGCTGAAATGGTTGATCAAAAAAATGAAATTGTTGTAAAAGGAAGCTATTTTGAGAATAGAGGAAAGGAAAATATTACAATTATTCAAATTGGAGTTCGAATTCTCAAAGCCAGTGAAAACGATTCCATGATTTGCCGATCTGAATATGCTAAATTCAATCGAGACAGCGAAATTCTGGAGCTTTCCGGAATGCCTGTTGTTTTCTGGAAAGATGATGAATATAAAGCAACCAGAATTACTATTAATCTTGATACTGATGATATAGCTCTCGAAGGAGAAGTATCAGGAACTATCCGATCAACAGAAACTGAGGAAGAAAGCAATGAATAATATACTCAGTGTAGTATCATTATCAAAACAGTTTAAAAAAAAATATGCAGTAAAAAATGTCTCTTTTAAAATGGAAGCAGGTGAAGTGGTTGGTTTACTTGGCCCAAATGGAGCAGGAAAAACTACAATTTTTTATATGATTGTTGGGTTTATTAAGGTAAATGGAGGCCAAATTTTCCTTAACAGCCTTGAAATCACCCACCAGCCTATGTATATAAGGGCTAAAGAAGGAATATCCTATTTACCACAGGAAGCTTCCATATTTAGGAAATTAACTGTTGAAGATAATATCAAGGCAATTCTTGAAACACGAAAGAATCTTTCCAATAAAGAAAAAATAATGACAATGGATAAACTTCTTGAAGAATTTGGAATTGAACATATAAGAAAACAAAAAGCATTCACATTATCAGGAGGAGAAAGAAGAAGAACGGAAATTGCCCGGTCTCTTGCAATTGAGCCAAACTTCCTCCTCCTCGATGAACCCTTTGCCGGAATAGATCCAATTGCAGTCAATGAGATTAAAGATATAATTATCAGACTTTCAAATAAAGGAATTGGAGTGTTAATAACTGATCATAATGTTAGAGATACCCTTGAAATTACCAACAGATCCTATATTATTAATCTTGGTGAAATTCTTGCAGAAGGATCCCAGGAAGAATTATTAGCAAACCCATTAGCAAGAGAAATCTATCTGGGTAAAGATTTCAGGATGTAGAAAATATTTTTTTATAGAGGATAATTTTTAATGCAGCAATATCAAAAGCCTGTTTTAATTCAGGAACAACGTTTAAAAATGTCTCCTCAAATGTTTCAATCGATTCAGTTGATGGCTTTACCCCTGCAGGAATTAACTGTTAGGATTCATGAAGAACTGGAAAAAAACCCTGCCCTTGAATTAATAGAAGATAAATCTCTAATATCAATTGAGGACTATACCAAAGAAAAGAATAATGATAAAGATAGTTACTTTGAAAACAGCTCTGATCCTGGTTTTATAAGAAATGGGGGGAAGGAAGCAACAGATAGAAAACAAAAATTTATGGAAGGGGCCTTATCGAGACCGGAATCTCTCCAGGAACATCTTATGGCTCAGTTGTCAGTTCAAAATATTAGAAACGATCAATTTGAAACAGGGCAATTAATTATTCAGAACCTGGATAGTAATGGTTTTTTTCAGGAAGATCCCAATTTACTGCTTAATACACAGCAACAGAAAATTTTACCTGAAATATTGGATATAATTCACTCATTTGATCCTTTGGGTGTTTGTGTAAAAGATTATAAAGAATCACTTCTGCTTCAGGCCGATCTCTCCTTTGAAGCTCCTCCAGGCACTGCCCAAATAATTGAGAACTTTCTCCCACTTGTAAAAAAGAACGACATCAAGGAACTTTCAAAAAAACTTAAATTAACTTTTGAGGAAATTACTTCTATTATTGAGTTTATTCAAACTCTTAATCCATATCCAGGAAGACTGTATTCCATAAACCCTCCTGCTTATGTAATACCAGATATAATGGTAACTATAAAAAATGGTGAATTTATTTTAGTTCTTAATGATGAAGAGATCCCTGTTCTTGGGATATCCCCTTTTTTTGAGGAATCCAGAAATAACAAACAGGATAAAGAAACACATAAGTATATTAACAACAGTATAAGAGACGCCCGTTGGTTTATTAATAGTATCCACTTAAGAAATCAAACACTTATCAAAATTACAACAGTAATTGTTGAATTCCAACGAAATTTTTTTATTAAGGGGCCTAAATATCTATTACCCCTTACTCTTAAAGATGTAGCAGAAGAAGTTCAGGTTCACGAAACTACAGTATCCAGAATATCAAATGCAAAATATATGCAGACAGAATGGGGAATCTACCCTATAAAATACTTTTTTACAAATTCAATTTCAGGAGCCGGCTCAAAAGGTTCACGATTCTCAAAAGAGGGGGTAAAAGCAACTATAAAAGAACTACTTGCAGAAAATAGTTCTACAAAAAAGCTTTCTGATCAAAAAATATCCGACCTCCTAAAACTTCAGGGTATTAGTATTGCACGTAGAACAGTAGCAAAATATAGATCTGAACTGTTAATAGACTCCTCTTTTGAAAGATAATACAGTTACACAGGCACTACAAAAAAATTATAAAAAAAACATTGCTTTTCATGATACAATTAAATATCATTTAAGTATAAATTGCTACGGAGGGTTTTATGAATGTAGAAGTTAAAGGAATCCATTACAGTATCAGTGATGCAACAAGAGAATTTATAGACAAGAAGCTCGAACATATTAGCTATGCAGAGGATCATATTATAGATCTTTTGCTTACAATTACAAAGGAAAAACATGGTTACAAAGTAGATGGGAATATCCATTTCAGATGGGGTGTTTCAGCTCATTTAAGTGAAGAATCTATAGAATTATATGAAAGTATTGAAAACTTTCTTCATAAACTGGAATTGAAAGTACGAAAAGAAAAAGAAAAGGTTAGTTCTCACAATTGATTCATATTTTTCATTTAAGGGGCTTCCGGACTTACTGTCTGGAAGCCCTTTTTGTTTTCACTATATTTGTGATATAATTAGGTTATATGATAAATAAATTTACAGCACTTAATCTTATTGATCTGGATTTAAAAGATCATAATGCACTTAACCTTAGATGTCTCGCTGGAAGAAAGGGACTTAACAGAATTATTACTGATCCGGAAATAAATAGGCCAGGTCTTACACTTAGTGGTTTTTTTGAGGAATTTGCCTTTCACAGGATTCAATTATTTGGCCGGGGTGAGTTGGCATATTTACGTATGCTGGAAGAAACTAATAGGATGGATGCTGTTGAGAAAATGTTTACACATAAAATATCCTGTTGTATTTTCAGTCACTCAGGCATCCCTGGTGATCGATTTCTTGATATAGCAGAGAAATCAGGATGCTCTATTCTTCAATCTGACCTATCCTCCTCTGAATTGGAATTAAGATTAATACGTGCTCTCTCTGATATTTTTGCTCCCAGAAAGACAATCCATGGTGTATTAGTAGAAGTCTTTGGAATAGGAGTTTTAATTACAGGGGGAAGTGGTGTTGGTAAAAGTGAATCGGCACTGGAACTTATAGAAAGAGGACACAGACTTATAGCAGATGATTCTGTAGTGTTAAGAAGTGTTAACGGTAACTTCCTTATGGGATCCGGAACAAATGAAATGCTGGGTCATAATATGGAAATTAGAGGTTTGGGTATAATTAATATAAGTCACCTGTTTGGAGTAGGTTCAATTAGAGATAAAAAACAAATCCAGTTATTAATTGAACTGGAAACATGGGATTCGAATGCTGTTTATGATCGCATTGGAACAGGTGATGCTTATAAAGAGATGCTGGATGTAAAAATTCCACTTATCAAAATGCCAGTAAAAGCAGGACGTAATGTTTCAATTTTAATTGAAGTTGCCGCAATGAACGAACGATTAAAAAAATTAGGATACTATTCTGCCCAGGAATTTGATAACAATGTACTAAAGTGGCTTGAAAGTAAAAATGCAAGAAACTTATACTCAAATAATAATGATATTTTCTAAGGTGAACTATGAAACAAGAAACTGTAACAATTAAAAATAGAGCGGGAATTCATGCCAGACCATCTGCTCTTATAGTAAAAACTGCTAACGAGTATGATTCTGAAATTTTCCTTGAACTTGATGATATGAGAATAAATGCAAAATCAATTATGGGAATTATTACTTTGGGAGCTAACTATAAATCTATTATTCAAATTATTGCTGAGGGAACTGATGAAGAAGCAGCAGTAGCAGCACTGGTAAAACTCTTTGAAAATAGATTTGAGGAAGAATAATAAGAAAAAATGGGCAGTAATAGAAATACAAAGTCTGCTTATGCTGGTCTCGTTAGTACAGTAACAATCTATATTGTATTAATAATATTAATTCTAATTTTTGCAAATAGGGTTCTTTTTGAAATATCTTCCAGTGGTTCTATCTCAAGTCTTACTTTTATTCCTCTGGCAATGGTTCTCCCAATATTTTTGATAGCAACAATTATTTTCAATTTGATAAAACTACTTAAACAAAAAAGAAAAAAACAACCTGGATCTAACTTTAAAACAAGACTGCTTATATTCTTTACATTTATTACAATATTATCTTCTATACCCCAGGGTATACTTGCTGTAAATTTTATTAATACTGCTATAAAATCATGGTTTTCGTCTAATACAGAAGAAGCCTTAAGGGGTGGTTTGAATATTGCCATAGAATATAATAGATCTTCTATGGAAAATATTGCAGCATTTAGAGACAGCTTCGTATTTGAAAATATTATTTTAAATAGTGATTCTACACCTGATAGTATCTGGAGAAATATTAATGGTGCTTTCCCATCACTAAGCAGTATTTCCTTATTTGATTCTACAGGTAATGAGATATTCTACAAATCGAAAGAGAATAATCTACAGATTGTAAATGTTTTTAATTATGAAAGTAATACTGTCACAAGATCAAAAGAGGGTAATAGAAGTATATTAAGAACCAGAAAAGATTTTCTGCATAATGGGAAACAGATATATGTAGTTCTAACTATTCTTCTTCCCGAAAATTTTGATCAGAATGCACGGAAGTTAACTGATGTCCTTAAAATCTTTACAAAAAACAGAGACTTCCAGCCGACATTCCTATTATCAATCATACTGTTCTATACATATTTTTCATTACCACTTATTCTTTTATCAATACTAACAAGTTTTTTGTTAAGTGAAGAAATAATTCAACCTATAGCTCATTTAGAAAATGCAATCGGTAGAGTTGTTCAGGGAGATTACTCTTACAGAATCCTTACCCATTCAAAAGATGACCTGGCTAACCTTGTCAATTCATTTAATGATATGGTTTCAGAACTTGAATTATCAAGAGATAACTATGTCCATACTGAAAAAGTAACAGCATGGCAGGAAATTGCCCAGCGAATGGCTCATGAAATAAAGAACCCCCTTACCCCAATAAAACTTTCTGCCCAAAGAATATTAAAAAAATATAAAAATGATCCGGATTCAATTGACACTATACTGGAACCTGCAGTCGATGCTATAATAAACGAAGTTGAGAATCTAACAGAATTGCTTTCTCAATTCAAAGATTTTGCACGAATGCCAACTCCTCTCAAGGAAAGTATACATTTAAAATCTTTGGTTTCAGAAGTATCCCTGTTATATTCAGAATCATATTCCCGTATTACTCTAAATCTTGACAAATTAGAGGATATTGAATTAAGGGGAGATCGGGGGCAGATACAGAGAGTTTTCTCAAATCTTATTAGTAACTCCCTGGATGCAATTATTGATACTGGAACAGTATCAATTAGATCAGAAATTATTAGAAAAGGTAAAAATTATTATTGTAGAATAATGATAACTGATACAGGAACAGGAATAGAATCTAAAATGAAAAAGCTCATTTTTAACCCATATTTTACAACAAAGGAAGGTGGGACAGGGCTGGGACTGCCTATTGTTGAACGAATTGTAGCAGATCATAAAGGTGTAATTTGGTATGAATCTGAAAAAGGCGTAGGAACAACTTTCTTTATTGAGCTCCCCATGGAGGATGCAGTATGAGTAATATTCTAATAATTGATGATGAACCTGGAATCAGAACTGTTCTGTCAGATATAATCAGGGATGAAAACCATCAGGTTTTTACTGGTGGAGATGGATTTGAAGGTCTGGGTATTCTTAAAACAGAATCAATTGACCTTGTTATTCTGGATGTCTGGCTTCCTAATATGGGTGGGATTGATGTTCTGAAAGAGATAAAAAAAGAATATCCAAGTATAGAAGTAATTATGATTTCCGGACATGCGAATATTGATATTGCCGTTAAAGCTGTTAAACTTGGAGCTTATGATTTTCTTGAAAAGCCACTTTCCCTGGATAAAATCATAAATCTAATTAAAAATGCTCTTAAAATGGAAGAATTAAAAAAGGAAAATGCAAATCTTAAAAATGCAGTATTTATGGAAGATGAAATGATAGGTTCTTCTGATTCTATGCAGGCAATTTGGACCCGAATAAAACAAAGTGCTCCAACTGATGCTAAAATATTAATAACAGGTGATAATGGAACAGGAAAAGAATTAATCGCAAGAGAAATTCATAAAAACAGTAATAGATCAAAAGGTCCTTTTATTGAAGTCAATTGTGCGGCAATTCCAGATACTTTAATAGAAAGTGAGTTATTTGGCCATGAAAAAGGTGCTTTTACTTCTGCTGTAGCCAGGCGTAAGGGTAAATTTGAAATGGCCCATGGAGGAACACTCTTTCTCGATGAAATTGCAGATATGTCCTTAAATGCCCAGGCAAAAGTGTTAAGAGCAATTCAGGAACTTAGGTTTGAAAGAATTGGAAGCGAGCAATCGATAACAGTAGATACCAGGCTTATTACTGCAACAAATAAAGATATTGCGGCTGAGGTTAAAGCAGGTAGATTCAGAGAAGATCTTTTTTACAGACTAAATGTTGTTCCTATTCACTCACCTTCATTAAAAGAACGAAGTGGTGATATAGAAGAACTTGTACAATATTTTATGAATAAATTTAAGTCGTATAATGGCACTTCAAAAAAAATCATCTCCAGAGAAGGGCTGGATATCCTCCTAAATTATAATTGGCCGGGAAATATAAGAGAACTGAAAAATTTCGTTGAACGAATCAATATAATGACAGATGAAAATGAAATTTCTGTTGAAACTGTTAAATACTATATCCAGGAAGATACAAAGACTTCCACAATTGAGGAAAATGAATACACGAATTTAAGACTGAATGAAGCAAAAGATAAGTTTGAAAAACAATTCCTGGTACAAAAACTGAAAGAAAATAGTTATAATATATCCAAAGCCGCTGAAATCATGGGTATCTACCCTAGCAACTTACATGGTAAAATAAAGAAATTTGGGATAGAAATAATTAAGTGAAAGAATTAACCATAAGACAAAAAGAAGTATTGGATTTTATCAAAGGATTTATCAGTTCCAATAAATATCCACCAACAATGCGGGAAATTGCATCTAATTTCAATATAAGCGCAAATGGAGCATATGATCATGTTAAAGCATTGGAAAAAAAAGGTATTATTCATTGTGATGTAAACCGATCCAGAGCTATTGGTATTATTAAAGAAGAAAAGGAAATAGAAGAAATTATTGAAGTACCTCTTTTAGGCAATGTCGCCGCCGGAGTACCTCTTTTGTCAGAAGAAAACTTTGATGGTTATATTAAAATTGCAGCATCTAATCTTAGTATCGGAACTCATTTTGCTTTGATAGTAAAGGGTGACAGTATGCAGGATATAGGTATAATGGATGGTGATACTGCAATTATGGTTCACAAACAAACAGCTGAAAATGGAGATATTATTGTTGCCATGGTAAATGATGAAGCCGTAACATTAAAAAGATTTTTTAAAGAAAAAAATAGAATTAAACTTAAAGCCGAAAATCCTGTCTATCCACCGATATATTCCCAAAATGTCAGAATTCTGGGCAAACTACAGTATCTAATTAGAAGCTATGCATAATCCTGAACCTGTATACCTCTTTTTAGGGCCCGAAATTGGTCAAAAGACTGATGAAATACTAAAAATTCAGAAAACATTTCAAACCCAGGCAGGAGTAACCCCCGAAATACATAAATTTTATCCTTATGATACTTCCATAAGCGAAGTAATCTCTCTAATGAAAAATGGATCTCTGTTTTCAAACTATAAATTTGTAACATTCATGAACATTGAAGAGTTAAAAAAAGATGATATTGCAGAACTTATTGAATACATAAAATCACCTGGTGCTGAATGTACATTATTTCTTGTAACTGATAAAAATTCTGTAGATAAAAAAATAACATCTGCCATTCCAAAAAAATCTGTTAGAATTTTCTGGGAACTTTTTGAAAATCAAAAAAAATCATGGATATCCGGCTTTTTTAAAAAAGAGCATATTACAATAACAAATGATGCTATTGATATGATTCTGGAAATGGTTGAAAATAATACAAATGATATGAGGAATGCGTGCAGCAAACTATCTATTTTTTTTGGAGAAAACACTCGTATAGAAGAAGAAGACATTGAAAATTTTATTTACCATAGTAAGGAAGAAAATGTTTTTACTCTTTTTAAAAAAATAGCCTTAGCAGATTTTTCTTCTTCAGTAGAGATTCTTCATAAAATTGCACTTTCCGGAGAGGGATCTCCTGTTCAATTAATTAGTGGATTGCAGTGGCAATTTAGAAAATTACTAACCTTGTCACAATTTTTTTCAAAACAATACAGTAGAGAAGAAGCTCTATCAAAAGCTCAAATTAGAGGGAAAAGAAATCAACAAACATATATTGACGGGTTAAGAAACTATTCAACACTGGAACTACAGAAAATAATTGTACTTATTGCAAAATATGATATTATGGCAAGAGAATTGAATAAAGATAATCATCTTATACTTATGGAATTATTTATATATTATTGTGTAACAAAAAAAGGTAGTCTACCGGAAAATTATAGAACCTGATTTATCTAAGCAATTTTCCTCTTATATGGCAACACTTACATTTTTGATGCAAAAACTTTTTAAGGATCATCTACAATCAGATATACTAGATTTATGCTAATTATAAGTTAGAATCTTTCTACATACAAGAAAATAAATATAACAAACCTAGAGATTATAATACAAATCTCAAATTATCCACCCCTTTGACTAGAGAGTAAAAAAAAGATATAATATCCCAATGAATTCCCAATATAAAACAAATCAACATCTGGTTTACCCCCTTTTAGGTGTAGGTGAAATTAGAGAAATTACAGAAAGAAGCTTTAAAGATAAGCAGATCCTTTATTATATGATATATCTTGAAGTTTCGGATATGACAGTTATGATTCCTGTTGATAAAGCAGATGACCTGGGACTCCGTCCCATTGTACCAAAAGATAAAACTTTTGAAACTCTGGATCATCTTGCTGCCTCTTATGAACCGGTTACTGCAGATTGGAAAATGAGATACCAAATGAATCTTGATCTCTTAAAAAGTGGTACAATCATTGATAATGCAACTGTAGTTAGAGCACTTTATCATCGAAGTAAAATTAAAGAACTTCCCATACAGGAAAGGAAACTCTACGATAGTGCATTAAGAATACTGTCTGATGAAATAATGTACTCTTTAGATATTACCCGAGAGGAAGCAGGTCAGTTAATATTTAGCAAAATGGAAGATTAGTGATCACAGAGACCCTAAGAGCAGCTGTTATTATAACAGCTGCTGGTTCCAGCAACCGAATGGGAATTGGAACTAAAAAAGAGTTTCTTTCATTTAACAATCAGCCAGTTCTTCTTTTATCTATTAAACCCTTCATTGATTCAAATCTATTTTCAAATTATGTAATAACGCTTCCCCAGGAAGAAATTGGAAAAGGTCATAATATTTTGACCCCTCTAAAAGAGGAATCTGAGTTTATATATGTACCTGGAGGTTCAACACGTCAGGAATCGGTTTATAACGGCTTATTGGCGCTTAAAAATAAATCTCCGGATATAGTTCTTATACATGATGGAGCAAGGCCCTGGATAAATAAAACAGTTATAGAAGCAGTTTACAAAATGACAATTAAGAATGGAGCTGCAATTCCTGTAGTTCCATCTGTTAATGCAATGAAAACTATCAACTCCTCGGGTATAATAGTTTCAAATCTAATTAGAGAAAATACTGTTGCAGCACAAACTCCACAGGGATTCAACTATACTGATATTTTAAAAAGTCACGAATCTGCTCATTTAGATAATACAATGTACATTGATGATGCAGAAATATATGGGAAATATATAGGAAATGTAGCAACTGTACCTGGAGATACAGCGAATAATAAAATTACATATTTATCTGATATGGCAAGTAGCTAACAAATTAGCCTGGTCGGGACTTCGTCCCCTGGTCATAGACTTCGTCTATTGCTCGGGTATGCGTCC
>JAOZPU010000005.1:0-13426 GCA_029932585.1 Spirochaetia bacterium
AAAATATCCACATTACCTGCCATACATTGGTTATTCCAATTAAAAGAAGATCAGTGTTAAAAATAAACATAAATGGAAGAATTGCAGTTCTAATATCATAGGTAAAACCCTGAATACCCGTTTTTATAGGGTCTGACTTGGCTATTGCCGCAGCGGCAAAGGCAGCCAACCCTACAGGCGGTGTGTCATCTGCCAGAATACCAAAGAAAAATACAAATAAATGTGCCGCTATAAGAGGGAATACAAAACCATTTTGTGCACCCAAAGTAACAATTACCGGTGCTGTCAGTGATGCCATTACTATATAGTTTGCAGTAGTTGGAAGGCCCATACCAAGAATAAGACTTGCTATAGCAGTTATTAGAAGTATAAGGTAAAAGTTTCCACCAGAAAGAACTTCAATAATTTCAGTAATAATTCCACCTAGTCCCAGGGTTACAACACCAACAATAATTCCTGCAGAAGCTACTGCAACACCAATCCCCATCATATTTTTAGCACCTGAAATTAGAGCTTCCCCAATCTGATGTATACTTTTCTTAACAGCTTCACCTGGTGTTATATTATGACTTTTTGCAGTTATAATATTTTGAGCTGGAATAATAATTGCCAGAGCAACTATAGCACGGAAAGCTGCCAATTGTGCTGAATGACGAAGAACAACAAGTTCAAAAATTAGAAAAAATAATGGAATTGTAAAATGAATTCCTTTAATAAAAGTAGGCCAGAACTTTGGTAGTTCATTTCTTGGAACACCCTTTAAACCTAGTTTTGAGGCTTCAAGGTGAGTTATATACATAAGAGCTATATAGGATACTACTGCAGGAACAAAAGCTGCTTTAATAACTTCAAAATACTCAAGATTACAGTATTCTGCAATTATAAATGCTGCTGCACCCATAATAGGAGGCATTAGCTGGCCGTTTGTACTACATGCAACTTCAACTGCACCTGCCTTATAATCCGGATATCCTACACTTTTCATAAGGGGAATTGTAAATGTTCCTGTTGTAACTGTATTGGCAATACTTGAACCGGAAACCATTCCAGTAAGACCACTTGCAAGAACAGCTGCTTTGGCAGGACCACCTTTGAATCCACCCAGAAGTGAGAAAGCAAGATCAACAAAATACTTACCAGCACCTGCTTTATCCAGCATAGCGCCAAAAAGAACAAAGAGAAATACAATAGTAGCTGAAACATCCAGGGGAACACCATAGATCCCTTCTGTAGACATTGTTATCTGGCCAATAAATCTATTAATTGAAACACCCTTAAATGCAATAACAGCCGGCATATAAGGACCGAAAAAGCTGTAGAGTATAAATACAGTTGCAACTATTGGCAGGGCGGGACCCAATGCTCGACGTGCTGCTTCTAAAAGTAATATTACCAATATAAACCCAACAATTAAATCTCTTGTAATTGGAGCTCCCTGTCTGTTACTTATGCCTAGAAAGTCCAGCATTAAGTAAAGGGCAAAAAAAGCTGCCGCAATTACAGTTGCGTAATCAAGGATAGTATAACGGTTTTTTTGTGCGAAATAGTTTAAAAATTTACTTTTCTTTGGTTTTTTGAATGCAGGGTGGGTCAAAAATACAAGACTAATTGCAAAGGCAAGATGGATAGATCTTATATATGTTGAATCCATTAGAAGCCACGATGCAGTGGAGAGTTGAAAGAGCGACCAGCTTAAAGCAAGTATCGGAACAATCCATCTGGACCACCCTGTTACGTGTCTGGTTCCTCCTTCAGCTTCCTCGGCTATCTTTTGAGCCTCCTGAATATCTTTTTCAAATTCTTCCTGGTCTTTGTTGAGTTCCATAGCATCCCCTTTGGTTGTACTTTGATAAAAACCGGTACCTCAGAATGAGATACCGGTATAAAGCTGGAAACTAAAGATCTTATTTAAGACCTGCTTCCTTGTAATATCTCATAGCACCATCATGAATAGGAGCTGTTAAACCTTCAAGCATACTTTCTTTTGTTAATGTACCAAAAGCAGGATGAAGAGCTTTGAAATCTTCCAAATTTTCGAAAACTTCTTTTGTAATTGCATATACAGTATCATCAGAAACATTTGCAGAAGTACAGAAAGTAGCTTTTACACCATAAGTGTTTGTATCTGTAGTATTAGCTGCATTTGGATAGTATTCTGCAGGGATGTAGGATTTTGCGTAGTAGGAGTGTGCAGCCAGTAGTTTATCTATATTCTCAATAGGAATAAACTTAACTTTTCTTGCACCAGCTGTTGCTTCTTTGTAAGATCCACTTGGATGTCCTACTGTGTAGAAATAAGCATCAATTCTTCCATCCTGAAGCATTTTTGCAGCTTCGGAAGCTTTGAGGCCTTCTGCCTGAATATCTGTTTCCCAGTTGATTCCAGCATTTTCAAGAGCATCGATAGCATTTCCTCTGTTTCCGGAACCAGGATTACCAATATTAACAATTTTGCCACGAAGGTCTTCAATTGTATTGATACCAGCGTCTACTGCAGCCATAAGTGTTACAGATTCTGGATGAAGTGAAAAAACTGCTCTTAAATCTTTCTGAGGTCCTTTTTCTGCCCAGTCTGCAGTTCCTTCCCATGCCTGTGCCTGTCTGTCGGACTGAACCATACCAAACTCAAGGTCACCTGCCATAATTGCATTTACGTTAAATACAGATCCACCAGTAGACTCTACTGTAACTTTTAGGTTGTATTCATCATATTTTTTGTTTACTATTTTGCTTATTGCTCCACCAGCAGGATAATAAACACCAGTAACTCCACCGGTACCAATTGTAGCAAACTGTCTCTGTGGTGCACCATCTCCTTCAGCAGCACCTCCAGCACTTACATTCATTGTAATCGCCAGCATAATAACAAGAACGATTAATAAACCTTTTTTCATATTTACCTCCAAGTAAATTTGTAATCTTCTTAATCCCTGGAAAATTACAAAATTTGTACTAATACAGCTTTGCAATTTATTCCATCAGGATAAAGTAATTACGGTTTAGGTTAGTTAGAATAAATCTAAAGTTATTCTACTCTAAAAACTGATATTTTACAAATATTTTTTTTATGAACTTATTTGGTTGTAAATGAATGATTTATTTTGTAAGAATTAAATTTTTTAAGACTATCCAATAATAAATTACTATGATAGAGTTGTATATCAAATAATGAATATACTGAAAAGTATATACAATAAAATATAGGAGAAAAAAATGCGAAGAATTCTAATTATTTTAGTTATCTCACTTTTGGTACTTCCCGGTCTTTTTGCTGCTGGAGAAAAGGATACAGCAACTGAGGAAAATAAAGTTCAGGAAATGGTTATTGGTATAGTAACTGTACCTGGTTCAGCTCAGTTTGTTGCAGCTGAAAAATTTAAAGAACTGGTAGAAGAAAGATCAAATGGTCGATTTGTTTTTGATATTCAGCACAGTGCTTCTCTTGGTAGTGAAAGCAGCATAATTCAACAGGTTCAGATGGGTACTGTTGACGTAGCTGTTATTACAACTGGTCCTGTTGGTAATATAAGTAAATTGGCAAATGCTCTGTCTCTTCCTTTTTTATTCAAAAGCAATGAACAGGCAGATGAAATACTTGATGGTCCTTTGGGTCAGGAAATCCTTGATTCGTTATCAGCATTTGGCCTGAAAGGTCTTGCTTTCAGTGAAAATGGATTTAGAAATTTAACTAATAATAAAATTGAAGTTCATACAGTAGCGGATGTTGAAGGATTAAAAATTAGAACTATGGAAGCTCCTCTTCAGGTAAAAATATGGAGAATGCTTGGTGCTAATCCTACTCCTATGGCATGGCCTATTAATACAGAACTTGCTCAGGGAACAATTGATGGTCAGGAAAATCCTCTTTGGGTAATAGACAAATATAAAATATTTGAAGTTCAAAAGTATATGTCTATGACCAGACATGTATATTCTTCACATATCGATATGATGAATTTGAAAACCTTCGAAAATCTAAGCAGTGCAGATCAGGATATGTTTGTTTCTTCTATGAGAGAAGCAGCAGCATATCAGAGAGGTCTTAACAGAGATTCCAATGCAGAATATATGGCTAATATTGTAGCAAATGGTATGATTGTTGACGAAACTCCTGATGTAAATAGTTTTCGTGGCATGGTTGTAGATATTTATGAAGATTCAAAGAAAGATATTGGTGCAGATTTTGTAACAAGGCTTCTTGAAGCTGTAAAATAGATGCTTGTTTTTTTCAGGAGACAGCTTTTAAAGCTGTCTCCTTACTGTATAGAATTATTACTTGTAAATGGATGTTGTTATGAATGATCTGGTATTGAAAATAAGCGATAGATTAAACAAATGGGCAGAATATTTAATGATTGGACTGATGGCGAGTATTTCTTTATTAATATTTACTCAGGTAATTTTTAGATATGTGTTTAATTATTCTCTGTTTTGGTCAGAGGAGCTTGGGCGATATACTTTAATATGGATTACTTTTATAGGTGCTTCTGTTGGTTTTAAAAAGAAAGGTCATGTAGGAGTTGATTTCCTATATAATACATTTAGTTCACAAGTAAAAGATATCCTAACTGTATTTTCAGATTTTGTAATTTTGACACTTGCTTTAATACTAACAATTTATGGTGTAAATTTATCCAGATTTGTTCATATGCAGTCTTCTGCAGCACTATTAATTCCTATGTCAATTCCTTACTCAGCGATTGCAATAGGTGGTTTTTTAACTGTGTTTCATTCCTTAAGTTTTTTGTTTGAGGATATAAAACGGCTGAAGCCCGGTAAAAGGATATAAAAATGGCAACTATTCTACTAATTTCTCTTATTGTTCTTTTTTTAATAAATATTCCTCTTTCAGTATCTATTGCAGGATCTTCTATTATAGCCATTGTTATTTCCGGTAAGTTTCCTTTAATGATGGTAGTGCAAAGAATGGTTAATGCTGTTGACTCTTTTCCTCTTATGGCAGTTCCTTTATTTATGCTTGCAGGAGCTTTAATGGATTCCGGAGGAATCTCCCGTAGAATAGTAAATTTTGCTGATTCACTTGTTGGTTGGCTTTCTGGTGGGCTTTCTGCTGTATCCATTGTGGCCAGTATGTTTTTTGCCGGTATTTCCGGATCGGCAGCTGCAGATACTGCAGCTGTAGGAGCTATGTTAATACCCTCAATGAAGGAGAAGGGATATAAAAGTGAGTTTGCTGCTGCAGTTCAGGCAGCAGGTGGTTCTATTGGTGTAATTATTCCACCAAGTATTCCTATGATTATTTATGGGTTTATTACGGGAACGTCTATTGTTAAATTATTTGCTGGTGGAATACTTGCAGGAGTATTAATAGGTTTTTCTCTTATCCTTGTTGCTGTAATTATTTCTAAAAAAAATGGTTATGGAAGTGATGTTAAATTCAGTTTTAAAAATGTTGCAAAAACTTTTAAAGAAGCTGTCTGGGCTCTTGGAGCCACAGTAATAATTCTTGGTGGTATTCTTGGTGGTATATTTACAGCAACTGAAGCCGCAGCTGTGGCAGTTATTTATGGATTTATTGTTGGTAAATTTGTTTACAAGGAACTTGAGCTAAAACAAATCCCTAAAATGATGATGGATTCTGCTGTTTTGGCATCAATAATACTATTTATTATTTCTGCTGCATCAATTTTTGGGTGGATTTTAACAATGGAAAATATTCCTCAAATAATTGGAAACTATATAGTTAATCTAACCAGTAATAAAATTTTCTTTCTTCTATTAATTAATTTTATGCTTCTTATCGCCGGGACATTTATGGAAACTACTGTTTCTTTGATACTTCTTGTTCCTATAATAATGCCTATATTACCAATGATTGGAATGGATCCAGTGCAGATGGGTGTGGTTGTTGTAACAAATCTTGCTATCGGTATGCTTACACCTCCTCTTGGTATATGTTTAATTGTATCTGCAGGTATATCAAAAGATTCTATAGCAGGAGTTAGTAGAGCTATTATGCCTTTTTTGTTAATGACTATAGCGGATCTTCTTATTTTGACGTTCTGGCCTCCTATTACAACATTTTTACCAAGTTTGCTGTAACAAATTTTTGAGCTGTCCCGCATTTTAAACTTTGAAAATACTTTTCTCTGACTGGCTTGATTCCTGGGGATAAGGTATTTATACTGGGACTATGAAATATAAATATTTAGGTAAAACAGGGGTACAGGTATCGGAACTTTGTTTTGGTACAATGTCATTCGGGTCAAATGCAGATAAAGATAATTCCAGGGCAATGTACAAACAGGTAAGAGATGCAGGTGTAAACTTTTTCGATTGTGCAAATGTCTATCAGAAAGGTGTTGCAGAGGAATATCTTGGCGAGTTTATTAAAGGGGAAAGAGATGATCTTGTTATAGCCAGTAAAGGTTTTTTCCCTATGACAGATAAGCCTAATGATAGGGGAGCTTCAAGGAAAAACCTTACAGCTTCATTGAATTCCAGTTTGAAACGACTTCAGACAGATTATATTGATATCTATTTTATACATGGATTTGATAAGAATACCCCCATAGAAGAGACTTTAAGAGTTTTGCAGGATTTTGTTTCCCAGGGCAAGATACTCTATATTGGAGTAAGTAATTTTGCTGCCTGGCAGGTTTCAAAAGCTATGTCAATTGCAGAATTCAAAAATTTAACTCCAATACACTGTATTCAGCCCATGTATAATCTTACAAAAAGACAGGCAGAGGTTGAGATCCTGCCCATGGCCAAAGAAGAAAATTTAGGAGTTATGACTTATAGTCCCCTTGGTGCAGGTCTTTTGACAGGGAAATATGGGCCAGGCAAAGCACCTCTATCAGGACGCCTTGTGGATAATTCAATGTACACCACCAGATATGGTGGGGATTTCTATTATAGAGTTGCTGGTGAATTTACCAGGATTGCAGAGAAAAGAGGAATACACCCGGCAAGTTTAGCTGTGGCCTGGGCAGCGTCTCACCCTGTAGTAACAACTCCTATTATTGGTGCCGGGAATCCGGAACAGTTACTACCATCACTAAAATCTGTAGATATTGTTGTAGACAATGAGTTGAAAGCTGAAATTGATAAAATAAGTCCGCCGCCTCCACCTTCAACTGACAGAACCGAAGAGCAGACTAAGTTTAATTATGGAGCTATGCTGCAAAAATAGGCAGTAGAGACGTGATTTATCGCATCTCTACTGTTTGAACCCTTGATTTTTTCGCTTAAATTGGTGTATAGTCCTTATCCTAGTGGAGGTACTGGAAATGAAAAGTACAGATATTGCCAGAAGTGATAGAGAGTTAAAACGAGCTCGGAAAAAGGCTGAATATATTGAGAACAAATTAAATAGAGATTCACTTTCTGTAGGAGATTATATAAATCAACTTCATGAGATGATGTTTTTTGATGCTCAGAAGGTTTACGGTATTTCAGAGAATGAAGACCTTCTTATGAAATTTGTTGAAATGAGAGTGGATCAGCCTGAAAAACAGTGGGAAACTATTATACGCAAAGCCGTTCGAAAAACAAAAGTAGCTCAAAAAGAAGAAGCTGTCAAAGAATTGATGGAACTTCTGGAATTTGCAGAGTAATTACTATTCTAATTATTAAAAATATTTGAAGTTCTATAAATTAAAAAAGCCCTCCTGAAAAGGGGGCTTTTTTCTGTTCAATTCTGTTATAGAGTACGTCCAAGAGGATTCGAACCTCTGACCTACGGCTTAGAAGGCCGTTGCTCTATCCAGCTGAGCTATGGACGCAAGTAAATCGAGATCGTTATCCGGAAAATTTCTCTATCCGGTACGACCTCGAGATCGTAACTCAGAATTTGTTTTTCCGGTACGACTCGTTATCGGGATGAGAGGATTCGAACCTCCGATCCCCTGGTCCCAAACCAGGTGCCCTAGCCACTGGGCCACATCCCGTCAATGAAGGCTAATATATCCGTTATTGTATTTCAAGGTCAAGTGCCTACTGCATTTTTTAAGTGTAAATAGCCTCTGTATAGTCTTTTTAAATAAATTTTGGTAATATTATGGAATGGATAAATCTTCCCAGGTTAATGAAGTTTATAAGCTTCTTAAAAAAATATACCCCAAGGCCATTACTTTTTTGGATTATAAATCACCCTTTCAATTATTAATAGCTGTAGTTCTTTCTGCTCAAACTACAGATGCTCAGGTAAATAAGGTTTCCCCTGTTTTATTTGAAAAATATCCAGATCCTAAAGCATTAATGGAATCTAAAATTGAAGATGTTGAAAAGATTATCAGATCAACTGGTTTTTATAAAGTTAAGGCCAAAAATATAACTGGAGCAGCAAAAAAACTTTATTTAGATTATAATTCTGAAGTTCCAATAGATATGGATGATCTCATAACCTTGCCTGGAGTTGGGCGGAAGAGTGCCAATGTTGTAAGAGCCCATTGTTTTAATGAATCGGCAATTATAGTCGATACCCATTTTTCAAGGGTTACAAAAAGAATAGGTTTGACAAATTCTGTCAAACCTGAGGTTATTGAAAGAGATCTTCTTCTAATAACCAATAAAACTATTCAAACTGATTTCTCAATGATTATAAATACCCATGGTAGAAAAATTTGTATGGCCAGGAAACCTCTTTGCGGAGAGTGTGTATTAAGCAGTATATGTGTGTTTTATAATTAATGAGAATTAATTATTTTAATCCAATTTTCTTTAGTTTCTGTCTTCTCTATGATATTTGTATTTAAGTAGGTTGTTAAATTCCGAAACTGTTTTGCTGTTTCAGGTTTTATAACATGTTCAATTTGACAGGCCATCTTCTGAGCCTCCTGTTCAGAGAATAAAAAGATATTTTGAAGAAAGAGAGCAATTGCTTCATGTCTCTCTTTTACAGTTATGGCAATTGTTTTACCTTTTTGTGTTAATTGTATGTTTGAATTTTTTTCATATACAACAAGTTCTTTGCCCCTTAAATTTTTCAATGCTCCAACCACGGATGGCATCTGCACATTCATATCTTTTGCAATATCTTTAATTTTAACATTGTTATTGTTTAATTCCATATTAAGAATAGACTCTAAATAATCTTCCATACTTGGTGTTAATAATAATTTATCTTTCATAGGCCTTTACTATATAGTAACCGGGTTAATTCTTCAATCTTCCCGGCAGCTTTCCAGTTATAAAACAAATAGTAGATTCCCATGGTAAGCTTTTGCCAGACAGATACTTAATAAGAAATAATTTTATTTTTTCAAGTTCTTCCGGTTTAATAATATTTCCCAGAACAGCACCATAACTATATTCAGATCCACCAGGGTTAAACCAGTTTTGAATATCATTATCTGTTATTGTTCTCTGCTCTTTATATATCTTTTTCTGAAAGTTGATAGTGCTATATCCTGTTGTTTCCATCCAGCTAATCAGATCTTTCTCTTTCCAGTTTGTTCCAGAATTATTATCAGACTCATATATAATTCGTTCTGCTTTTATCAATAGATTAATATATAATTGATCTGTTTCATTTAACACTTCAGAGAGACCTAATAATAAAGATGAAAGTCTTGTGGATTCTCCTGTGAGTGTTTCTGTAAGAATAATTTTACCTTCAGGAGTACCTAGTTTTTTTATATTTTTTAGATAAGTAGGTTTATCTTTTATTCTTCCAAGGGTATTTCTTCCCATAATTACATCAAATTTAAGTTTTCCCTTATTGTTATAAGTAAATTCTTCAAGGTTTTGATTTAATATTGTTGGACGTTCCATCTCCGGGATCTGGTTTCCATATTGCTGAAGATATTGAAGAGTTTCTAAACTACTGGTAAGACCGTAAACACTTCCTTCTCTTACTCTTCTGGATGCTTCCCAAAGGAGCAGACCGCTTCCTGTATTTAAATCTAAAATAATATGGTGGGATCTTATTTCTGCAAGAGTAAAAAATATTTTTTGAATATCTTTTAAAATTTCTCCTCTTCCATGTTGTAATTTTTCAAACCATCTGTCCCTGGTTTTATCAGGAGGCGAGGTAGTTAGAATTTCAGGAAAGGATGATGGGTTTTGAGACTCAATTTGAGCTTCCCGTTTTCTTAATACTTCATTTTTTATATCTGCCTCATAACCCAGGCTCGATGGATTATAAAAAACCTTTCCCTGAAGTGCATCAGGTAAATATTGTTGTGCAACCCAGTGGTCTCTATATGCGTGGGGATAAAGGTAACCCTCTCCATGTCCAAATCCCTCCTTATCTCTACCTGCATCTTTCAGATGATTCGGAACCTGGCTGTTCTGTTCTTTTTCAATTGCTTTAAGGGCATCGAAAAAACCAAGAGCTGAATTGGACTTCGGAGCTGTTGCTAAATAAAGGGCTGCATGGGTTAAGTGATACCTACCTTCAGGGAGTCCCACTCTATCAAAAGCAGCTGCAGCGGATTCTACAATTACAAGACTATTGGGATCTGCCAGGCCAATATCCTCACTGGCAGATATAAGCATTCGCCGGAAAATAAAATGGGGATCTTCCCCGGCTTTTATCATTTTTGCCAGCCAGTAGATGGTTGCATCAGGATCACTGCCTCTTATGGATTTAATAAAAGCACTTATTATATCAAAGTGGTAATCACCCTCTTTATCGTATAGGACAACTTTTTTTTGTATACTTTCTTCTGCAGTTTCAAGGGATATAACAATTTGAGAATCATCTTTTGGTGGAAAAGTATCACCGGTAGTTTCTACAGCCAGTTCTATTGCATTAAGGAGAGATCTTGCATCTCCATTTGCTATATCGACCAGATGTTCAAGGGCTCCTGTCTCAAATTGTATACTATATTTCCCATAACCCCTTTCTTTATTACTTAAAGCCTGATTTGCAATATCCTTTAAATTTTCTTGTGTCAGTTCCTTTAACTGAAAAATTCTCGAACGGCTGACCAGGGCTGAATTAACTTCAAAATAGGGATTCTGTGTTGTCGCACCAATTAATATTACTGTACCATTTTCAACCCAGGGAAGAAGAGCGTCCTGCTGAGCTTTGTTCCAACGGTGAATCTCATCAACAAAAAGAATTGTACGTCTTCCGTGGAGGGTTAAGCGTTCTTTTGCTTTATCCAGCTCTTCCCGTAAAACTTTTACACCAGAAAGAACTGCATTCATAGATGTAAATACACTTTTTGTTGAATTTGCAATAACTCGTGCCAGAGTTGTTTTTCCTGTTCCCGGAGGACCATAGAAAATAAGAGATAAAAGCTGATCGGCCTGTATCATTCTGCGAAGGAGTCTTCCTTCACTGACAATATGTTCCTGCCCAATATATTCGGTCATGTTTTCAGGCCTCATTCTGTATGCAAGAGGCTGATGCTGTATATCATTTGATGATGTAAAAAGATCCATGGACGTATTATATTGTAAGTTCTATGTTTTAAACCAGTAGGGATCACTTCGATCCAATTGCTATGTTCTCCATTCTTAAGTAAAAGTTTTACAGAAATCTGCAATCACTCAGGGAACGGTGGTTCAGTATTTCGCTTCGGTTGCTGAGCTATTTGGTGTTCCGGTTGTCGAGTTTTTTGCCCCGGCAAAATGTATCGAGACAATTGTTACTAAAATGTTACTTGCTTTTTTTTGAAATTGTGCTTTAATAGTGTATGGCATTAGAAATTGAAGCTCAAAGCACAAAACTTATTGGTTTAAAACTATCTCTTACTAAGCTGCGTTATCGTACCTATTACATAATGGCAATGGTATTTCTTATTATTTTTGCTTTTTTAGTAATTGCTCCCTTAATTCAGATAATTCTTACTTCCTTAACTTTTCAACGTAATGATTTGCGAATGGTTCGAGGTGCAAGGGTAGGCGCCTTTACTTTTTATCATTATTCCAGAGTATTTGTAGGTCGTCTTGCCCAGGCTCTTTTTTATAAACCATTTCTTAACTCTCTTATGGTAGGGGCTGGAGTAACAACTCTTTCAATGATTGTTGGTTCTTCCCTTGCATGGGTACTGGTTCGTACAGATATTCCCTATAAGAAATTTCTTAACAGCGTTATTGTAATTCCTTATATGATGCCCTCCTGGGTTATGGCACTGGCATGGCTTTTAATATTTAAAAACAACCGAACCGGTGGATCTACAGGAATGCTTACTGCTCTTTTCGGCGTTGTTCCTCCTGACTGGGTGTCATACGGTCTTTTCCCTGTTATTATCTGTTTGGGGCTTCACTACTATGCATATTCATTTCTTCTTGTTTCCGGGGCTCTTGCTACAATTAACTCAGAACTGGAGGAAGCTGGTTCTCTGACGGGTCTCAATCGTCTTAGTGTCCTTAAAAAAATAACATTTCCCCTTGTTTTACCTGCTTTGGGATCATCTTTTGTACTTACTTTTTCACGAAGTATGGGAACATTCGGAACTCCGGCACTCCTTGGGCTGCCGGTAAGATTTTTTACTATACCTACACAGATATATGCATCAATAAATGCACGAAATAAGGGAGATGCTTTTGTCCTTGCTCTTGTTCTTGTTGTTCTTGCTGCTGGAGCAATCTATATAAACAGTAGAATAATTGGAAAAAGAAAGAGCTTTGTAACTATGGGAGGCAAGGGGTTTCGAAGCAGATTAAATAAACTTGGGGGAATGAAAGTTCCTGTTATGATAATTGTTATAGTTTTTCTTCTTTTAGTAATAGTTCTTCCTGTTGTATTGTTGGCATGGAATACGTTTATGCTTCTTCCTGATGATTATTCTCTATCAAATCTTACCCTGCATTTTTGGATAGGTGACAGCAATTATGAGCTTGCCAGTGGTCAGGAGGGCATATTTAAGAATGAGGGTATATGGGGTGGAGTCTTTAACAGCCTTAAACTTGGTATTCTTGCGGCAGTTTTAAATGCATTTATGGGACTGCTTATTGGTTATGCAATTGTACGAAGCAGAGGAACCCGAATGTCCAAAGCACTGGAAGCTGTTTCTTTTGCACCTTATGTCTTTCCAAGTATAGCCATGGGGGCAATATACTTAAGTATGTTTGCTCATCCATTTGGGCCTATTCCTGCTCTATATGGTACTTTTTATCTAATTCTTCTTATAGTAATTGTTAAAAATATGCCTTTTTCTTCCAGAACAGGTATAAGTGCCATACTTCAGATAGATAAATCTTTGGAAGAGGTTGCGCAAACTCAGGGTATTCCATGGACTACACGTTTTAGGAAAATTATTTTTCCTCTTTCCAAAAGCGGATTTTTTTCCGGTATGATTCTTACATTTATTACCTCTATGAGGGAGTTGTCTCTGATTATTTTGCTTGTAACACCTAGTACGAGACTGCTTACTTCGATTATTTTTGCATACAATGATCAGGATATGGTCCAGCACGCTAATGGTGTAACCCTTATTTTAATGATAATAATTGTTAGTGCGAATTTTATTGTAAGAAGGTTTTTTGGGGCCGGAGGTGTTTTAGG